>JADMIN010000134.1 GCA_015478575.1 Ktedonobacterales bacterium
TGGTCCTAGAGGATGAGTGCTACAAGGTGTCTATTCTTCAAGATGGACGGGGAGCGGTTGACTACATCCGCGAGCATACACCGGATCTGGTCATTCTAGACCTGATGTTGGTTGATGCGAGCGGCCTTGACATCCTCGCGAGTCTGCGCGCGCACGCCAGCACGGCGGATATTCCCGTTATCGTCTATACCGCCGCGGTGATGGAAGCGGAGGTGGCCGAACGGCTGGTCTCCAGCAATCCATCCCGCTATACAAATGTCTCGGTCTTGCAGAAGCCGTTCGATCTCGACGCGCTGCTCGACCGCGTACAGCAGACGCTGGGAGCGGCGGAGACGAGTTAAGAAGAGAAGAGGGAGAGGTAGTGGCAAAGCAGCGAAAATCGGGACGAGGATTCTGGTTTGGCGTGCTCGTGGGGGCCATCATTGGTGCCGCGGTCGCGCTGCTCTTCGCGCCTCAATTGGGCGGTGGCACTCCTGAGGCGGAGAGTGATGATCTGCTCAAGCGCGGCCAGGTGCGCTACGAGCAACTGAGCGCGCTGATGCGCGAGCGCTATGGCGATGCGATGTCGCTGGGGCAGGAAGCCTACATGCGCGCCAAGGACGAGTTGTTGACGCGCTACACGAAGACCAAAGCCAGCGAGTAGCAGACCCCACGCGGCAATGCGAGCGGCAATGGATGGGAGAAGGCGCCCTGGCCCGTGCGAGGGCGCCCCTTTGCGCTCACCGGTTTCGTGGTGCCACCCTGGGAGCGTGCCCGCTCAGTGCCAAGGAGATCAGCGCCAGACCCCTCGCCCTCATTGCCGCCGAGCGCGCCCGGCCAGTTCGCGGCCCAGCGTGAGCACGAGGCCAGAGACGATGAGGGCAATGAAGAGTACCGTGAGCGGCGCATTAAGCTTCGAGGGGGCGGTCAGCCGGAAGAGCGCCGTCGCGAGGGCGAAGGCGACGATGACCACGGTGAGGATGATCGCATCGCCCGCGAAGAAGTTATAGGTCGCCTTGACCGCCCGGGTGATACGACTCATGGCAATGCCTCCCTTGGAAGCTGGCTCGCCGATGGTGAGGCGCTGCCAGCAAATGCCTCGCGCTGCCCGTAGGGGCGCAGCCAAAAGATGAGCGCACCGGCGACGGCGAGATAGAAGATCGCCAGAAGCGGCAAGGACGCATCCTCACGCCACCATGTCACCCCCACGCCCTCACCACCCCAAAAGGTGCCGAAGGTCGTGAGCATGATGCCGACCACGAACTTCAGCCCATTCTCTGGCACGCGCCACAACGGCGCGTGGACCAGCGCGCCCACCCCCACCACCAGCACGAAGGCCGCCGCCGCGCCCACCACCGCCGAGCCGATGCTCTTATCGGTCGCACCGAAGGTGATGACGATGAACGCGACCTCTAACCCTTCGAGCAACACGCTCTTGAATGCTGTCGCCACGCCGAAGGGATCTATGCGGGCCTGGGGATGCTCGCCGCGTGCCCGCATCTCCGCCAATTGCTCTTCATAGATGGCCTCCTCATCATGCAGCGCCTTGAGGCCGGCATAGCGCAGGATGGCTTTCTTGAGCCACTTGAGGCCGAAGAGCACGAGCAGAAACCCAACGGCGAAGCGCAGCATCCCTAAGGGCACAAAACGCACGAGTGCCGTGCCAAAAATGCCCACGAGCACAGCCAACGCCACGGCGGCGGCGCCCAGGCCCGCCAGCGCGCTGCGCCAGTTAATCGTGACCCCCACGACCAGCACGATCGTGAACGCCTCAACGAATTCGACAGCCGATGCCAGAAATGCCGCCGTAAAGACGGCCCAATGGAGACCCATGTCTACCTCACTCCACACGCGCCGCGGTCCACCCCTTGGGCAGATGCGCTGGACGATAGCCTCTAGGGGAAAAGGACGGGTACGGTCCTTCTCTGTCATAGTGTAGTATACACGTATCAAGAGACGCGGTTTTCGAAGAAGAGGCCCGCGACGCGCGCTTCACACGCCGCGCTGAGCGGTTGGTGGCGTCTGGCTCACGCCACACGGTGCGGATGGGCGCGGATAGGCAGGAGGGGGCACGAGATGGAGACTCGCCCGGATTCTCGCGGGACGGCGCCGCGAGCGGTCAACCTGCGGCGCGGGCGTGCCCCCGATATCGAGATTCTGGCGTGCGCGACCTATGATCTGCTGCTGAGCCTGCATGTCTCGCTCTCCTCGCCGGAGTTCGACTATGCCGATTATGATGTGGGCCGCGCGTGGATCGAGGCCGCGCTAGCACGATGCGCCGCGCGCGATGCCGGCACGCTGGGTGTCCTTGGCCGCTACCTCGGCGGCGCCGCGCCTGGCTCGCTGCATGCCACGCTGATCTCGCTCGTGTGGGAGTGCCCGGAGCCGCGAACACCCAAGCAGTTCCTCGATTGGGTGCGTCTGTTGCCCGCGGAGCAATTCGCGGAGGTCTTGCTCGACCAGGCTGGGCTGGGAGCGGATTGGCCGACGCTGCTGGCGGCGGCGCTGGGGGAGGGTGAGATCGCCGAGGGCGCGCGCTCCCGGCTGCTCACGCGCTATAGTGGCGAGGTGCGCCCCACGGTGGCCGCCATCCTGGGTGATGTGGAGGGGACGCGCGATAGCCTGCTACGGGCGCTGGAGGTCTGGAATGAGGTGGTCTTCGCTGGCGAGGAGGCCCGCATCGTGCCGCTGCTCCAGCATGAGGCGGCGGCGCTGCGCCAGCAGCGCACCGCGTTGCCACTCGATGACTTCATCGGGCAGGCGATGCATGGGGTGCAGTGGCAGCGCCCCGCCGACCTACGGCGTATCGTCTTCGCGCCGAGCTATTTCTGCCGCCCCGCCGTGTATTACCATTTCTGGAATGGCACGCTGACCTTCTGCGCGCCGCTCGAACACACGCGCCCCGACGCTGAGGCCCAGCGGGGCGACCCGCGCGCGCCGGATGAAGAGACGCGCAAGTTCTTTATCGCGCTCGGCGACCCCACACGGCTGCGCATCCTCGGCCTGCTCGCGGAGCGCGAGATGTATCTGACGGAGTTGGCGGAACATCTGCGGCTGACGAAGGCCACGATCAAGTATCACATGGTCCACCTGCGCGATGCTGGTCTGGTCACGCTCTATGATCGTGAGCGACTCACCTACTATGCCTTGCGCGCCGACATAGCCCACCACGCCTCGCAACTGCTCCACCACTACCTGGGCCGCGCGCTTAACTCGCACGATTAACCCTTGAACGCCTCGGGCTGTAGGATATTTCTCCCATTGGATGCTCACCCCTCGAAAGTCCGGCAAGCCCGATGGCGTGTGCCGTGAGTGGCAACGTGGCCGCGTGCGCATCACATTGTGTTAGGCTATGCTCTGGAGTACCAAAGAGCCTGCACCGGGTGGGGCTTTGCCCCGGTGTCTGCCCGTGCGTGGGGCAGGCGTCACGCTGAGGAACCATCATGACGACACCACCCAAGCGCGCGAAGCCGCGCGAGAGCGAGCACGAAGCGCGGAGCGCGAAGAGCGAGCACGAAGCGCGGAGCGCGAAGAGCGACGCCACCGAGACGCTGGCGCCGCGCGCGCGCGAGACACGCCCACTGGCGGCCATCTCCGCCCATCTCGGCGACACCACCTCCTCCCAGGAAACGCCGGTCTCTGGCCCCGCGCCAGCGGATTCCACGCCACACGCGCCGGATATCTCCGCGGATGCCGAGGCCACGGCCATCCGCGAGGTCACACGCGCGGCGTCACTGCCGGGCAAGGATGCGGTGGATCAGGCGAGTGCCAGTGGCAGCCAGCCCGCCATGCCACCGACCGCTATGGAGGCCACGGCGCCAATGGAGGACCTGCCCAACGACTTCCCTGAGGAGATTCCAGACGAATCGGATGGATGGGCCGCCGCCGATCAGCCGACGATCGTGCTGAGTCCGCACGCCTTCAAACGCAAGCAAACCACCTCCCCAGAGACCAGCGAACCACGGAGCTGGCCGCCGAACACAACGCGCCCCAACACCCTCGGCGATGTGACGCCGCCCATTAGCCTACGCGGGCAGGAGGCTACCAGCGCACGCCCCAGCGGTCTGAATGGCCCACGGCTCGCCGCGCCTGACGGCCGACGCGCGCTGACCTCGCCTCCTGAGGGTGTCGCGCGGGCGGCGCTGAGCAATCCCCGTATGCATCGCTTTCAGGAGTTGCGTCGGCAGCGTGTCACGCACGAGCAGGGTGAACGCGCTCCCGATGAAGGGCGACCGGTTACCGAGGTGATGCGCCAGTGGTGGGGCGACCTGCGCCCCGGCCTCGAACGCGCGCTCAGCTACCAGCGCGAGGCGCGCGCCAGCGGCATGCATCCCATTCCGGCGCATGAGCCGACGGCATTCTCGCGGCTAGGCGATGCCTTTGGCTACATGGCGACCTCGGTCCGCGATCTGGCCGAGCGCGCCACCCACGCCGCTGGACCCCGCCTGAAACACCTGCACACGCGGGCAGAGCGGGCAGCCCAGGCATTCATCCAGAAGTTCGAGGGAAGCGAGGTACGCCAGCAGGGACCGCTGCTGGGGCCTGGGCGCATCGCGGTCTTCTTTCGCCCAGCGGTGACGGTCGGCCAGGCGCAGCGGTTGCTCGCCGCCACGCAGGCACGCCCGATGCGCATCATTCCACGCAAGCATGGCTTCCTGGCGTGGGTCAAGCCAGGGACCGAGGCAGAAGTGAGCGAGCGGCTAAAGATGCACCCGTATGTGGATGATGTGGCCTACCTCGATTACGATGTCTATGGCGACCCAGTGGACCCCAATGAGATGCCACAGCAGCCCTAGCGATTGCCCTCCCGCGCGCGAGCGATCCTCCGGCGCCGTCGGCTAGGGGCCTGCTGCCGCGTGAAGCGGCAGGGGCGCGCCCCTACGGTGCGGAGGCCGCTGGTGGGGGTGCGGCCTCCAGCAGGCCAAGGACGCCGTGACACGAGGAGACAGTCCCAACGATCACACGCTGGGGCTGCCCCGCCGCGAGCGCGGTGGCCAGGCGTGCCCGTGCCTCCAGCGGCGCGCGCAGGGGAATCGTGCCGACACCCCAGGCAAAGTGGCGGCAGGTGAAGAGCAGTGTGTCAGTGTATGCCGTCGGCGCCCGCGCGACGCCCGCGCGCACGATATCGCCTAGCTCCCAGGTGCGCGCCCCCTTGATCGCGGGGCAGAGGGCCGGCTCGATGCAGGTGGCAGGGCAGAGCCAGCCCGCCGCGCTGATGAACTGATTACCCTGATCATCCTGGCGCTCGAAGGGCAAGCCCAGCGGCAGCGCGCAGGCCCCCCGACGCACCGCGGCTCTCGGTGTGTCGCTTCGTGCCGCTGACAGCAGCCACTCGAAGAGCAGGTGGGGCGCGAAAGGCGCGGGAACCAGGCGATTCTCGGTTTGGGGGTCCAGGGTATCAAGATAGGCGCGCAGGAAGGCGCCCCACTCCGCTTGGACGATCTCGACCAACGGCTCGCCCGCGAATTCCGTGCGCGCCCGGCAGACGGGGTTGCGGTCCACGACGATGAGCCGACGACACGCGATCTTGTCGCGCCGCCGGGCCTTGAGCAGTTGGCGGGTATGCAGGCAGCCATAGCAGCCCCCGCCGATGACGATCAGGTCCATACCTGGGCTACCGACGCCGTGGCGGGGGGGACGCCCGCGGTGGCGGGGACGGTGGTGGTGTGGGATTCGCGCGGTGGCGCTCAGCGCTACGCACCAACCACTCGTATCCCAGCGAGGCCATCGCCGCGCGGCCGATGAGCGCGAAGAGCAGGCCGATCCCGCCAGCGAGCGGCGTGGGCACGCCCAGTTGCGCCAACCACAGGGAGCAGCCCACCCCGCCGAGGATGGCCGCGCTGGTCGCGCCGAGGCGTAACGCCGCCAGGCTTGTGCGCAGATGGCGCTCCGCTGGCCTGTCGGTTGGTGCGGGCGCCGAGGCACGGGGCCTGGCACGTGAGGATGCTCTCGCCATGTTCACACTTCTCCTGATTCCGCCGGAGCGCTAGCGGGTGGCCGTCGCTCCGCCGTGCACTCCTCCGCCGTGCGCTCCTCCGCCGTGCGCTCCTGCGCGCCGTCTTCGCCATAGGCGATGATGAGCTGGCTGAGGCGCCCAGCGATCTCATGCCAGATGTAGTGCTGATACTCCAGCATGGCCGCCTGGCGCTCATCATAGGCGCGCGAGGCGGCATCGCGTCGCGCGTTTTCCAGGAAGCGCTGGGCCACCTCATAGGTGTGGCGCCCACGCTCATCCAGGTACGTCTGGAGCGTCATCAGGTCACGCAGCAGCCCAGCCAGCCGCGCCTCCGCGACGGATTCACGCTCGGCCATCTCGTCGTCTGTCGTCATGTCGTCGTCCCGGGTGCGCGCGGCGCTGGAGGCGGCGTGATCTCCACACGCAGCGCATCGTTGAAGCGGTTGAAATAGTTGAAGAGGCCAATCACCGCGGCAAGCTCGATGATCTGCCCATGATCAAAGTGTGCTTGGAGCGCCGCCCAGACATCCTCATCTACTCCGTGCGCGTCGGTGGTCATGCGCTCGGCCAGCGTCAGCGCGGCGCGCTCGGCAGGGGTGAAGAGATGCGCGTGCTCATCAATGTGATACATCGCGTCGAGCAGGTCAGTGGACACACCCAGCTGCTTTGCCAAAGCAGTATGTGAAGCCTTTCAATAGGTACACTCATTGATCTGCGAGACGCGCACCGCCAGCAGTTCTTTGAGGCGCGTCTCCACGGTGCCCGTCCCGAAAATGGCGCGCATATGCGCGACGGCGGTCGCCATGATCTCCGGACGGAGCGCCATCGTGCGGAACATATTTGGCATGTTGCCGCGCTCCTGGCGAAAGCG
>JADMIN010000135.1 GCA_015478575.1 Ktedonobacterales bacterium
CATGACGGGTGTCAGTGGCGGCGCGACGCCGGATACCCACTGTGGGCCGACGGCGCAATGGGTGCCGGAGGCGGTGGACTTGACGCCATACACGGGCCAGCGGGTTTTGCTGCGCTTCGAGACGATCACCGACGACGCGGTGCATTGTCCTGGCCTGGCACTCGACAACATCACGATTCCGCGGCTTGGCTTCGGCGATACCGTCGCGAGCGACAACGGCTGGCAGGCGCAAGGCTGGATCCGCTCCAATAACGTGCTGCCGGAACAGTATGCGCTGCAAGCCGTCGTCTATAGCGCCGGGCAGACCGCGCCGCGCATCGTGCGCATTCCCGTAGACGCCAGCGGCGCGGCTCAGCAATCGTTCGCGGACTTTGGTGGCCAGGTAACGCGCGTCACGGTGGCGGTCTCGGCGCTGGCGCCCGCGACCATCGTGCCAGCGCGCTACACGCTGAACGCACAGGAGACGTAGCGCGCTGGAGGCGCGTCGGGGAGACATGCGGTGTGCGCATAGGTGGTGCCCTGGCTCGTCCGCGCGATGAGTAGGTATCAGGAAGGAGACGACAGATGGAGAAGCGCGAGCGGGTGGATGCCGCCCTCAGAGGCGACGAGGTGGACCGCGTGCCGGTCAGCATGTGGGGGCACAGCTATCTCAAAGAATGGAGCGCCGAGGACCTGGCCGAGGCCATGCTGGCAAACTACCGCACCTACGATTGGGATTACATGAAGGTCAATCCGCGCGCGAGCTATCACGTCGAGGATTGGGGGGCGGTGCTGGAGCGCTCGAACGATCCCAACCAGGGGCCGACTTTCACGACGGTGCCCGTGAACGAGCCAGCGGACTGGCGCCGACTGCGCCCGCTGGAGCCGGATCGCGGCGTGCTAGGCGAGCAACTGGCGGCGCTGCGGTTGATCCGCGATGGGCTGGGCGGCGCGGCCTACTTCATCCAGACCATCTTCTCGCCGCTCTCCATCGCCAAGTATCTTACCGGCAACCATGCGGAGCCGGTGAAGCGGTCCATCGCCGACGCGCCCGACGCGCTCCGGGTGGCGCTGGAGGTCATCACCCAGACCTTCGTGACCTATACGCAGGCCTGTCTGGAGGCCGGCGCGAGCGGCATCTTCTTTGCCACCACCGGTTGGGCGAGCGGCGACATGCTGAGTGAGGAGGAGTACCGTCGTTTCGGCGTGGAGTATGATCTGCGCGTGCTGGAGGCGGTGGGCCACGCGCCGTTCAACGTGCTGCATAACTGCGGCGCCAATATCTACTTCGACCTCTTGAGCGCGTATCCCGTGCGGGCGATCAGTTGGGCGGCAACACTGCCAGGCAATCCGACGCTGGGCGAGGGGAAGCGGCGCACGGCGAAGGCGGTGATGGGCGGAGTGAGCGAGAAGGCGACATTGCCCAATGGCACGCCAGAGCAGGTGGCGGCGGAAGTGCGCCAGGCCATTGAGGAGACGGAGGGTCGGCGGGTGCTGATCGCGCCGGGATGCTCGATTCCACCACGCACGCCACGGGCGAATCTGGAGGCGGTCGCCGCGGCGGTCCGCGCTGGCCCGGCGCGCTAGGCGCCTGGCGCGCTGGCAGGCTCCAGCGTGCCAGCGAGGACGATGGGGCCGGTCGGTCCGGGGCTGCCACCCTTTGGCTCTGGCGTGACCGCCACCACCTCGAACGTGCTCAGCGGATCGGCGATATGCACCACCCTGGTGGCGCGCCCACCCTGGCCCACCTGGAAGAGCGCGTTGGGTTGGGGGCTGCCACCGCGCAGGAACCACACCTGATACTCCTGCCCGCGCGGGGCGGCATGAAGCCCATGCGTGAGCAGGACGGCCTCGCGTCGGCGGGGCACCCCCACGAGCCGACCTCCGGCCCCTGGCGCGTGCTCCGTCCCGGCGATGGGCCAGATGCCACACTCAGGATCGGCCAGCAACTCGTGCAGCAGATGATCAACCTCAGGCTCACCAGCGGGCGCGCCGCCTAGAACGCTACGTAGTAGTCGCGCGACAGGGTTGCTCGGCGCCGGCATCTGGTGATCGGACGTCTGGTGATCGGACGTGGCTGTATTCTGGCTGCTCGCGCGCTGGCCTCCAGCGGCGATCTCGGCGCGAATGCGATCCAGCACACGGGCGCGTAGCGCGGGGGGTGGGGCTACCAATGGGGCGGCATGGAGCATCTGGGTGGCAATGGAGCGCGCGGCCTCGGCGCGGGTGCGGCAGTGCGCGCACCCTTCCAAGTGGCGCTCTATGGCGTCCACTTCGTCGGGCTCCAGCGTGCCGAGCGCGTAGGCATCCAGAAGATCATCAACGTGTCGCTCTTGCATATCAATTCAACCCAATCCCTCTACCCCAGCGGACACCAGCAGTTCACGCAGATGTTGCATCCCCGCGCGGATGCGGCTCTTGACCGTCCCGAGCGGATCGCCTAAGGCCGCGGCGATCTCGGCTTGCGAGAGGCCACCGAAGAACGCTAACTCGATCGCCTGGCGCTGCGCGGTGGGCAGTTGCGCCAGCGCGTCATGGATGGCGGTCGCACGCTCGCGCATCCACACCACCGTGGCGGGATCCCCCTCCACGCTCGGATCGCTGATCTTCGCGCCCTCAATCTCCCAATCGGCGTCGGGCGCGATGGTAGGGCGACTCTGGCGGCGACGCACTTCATTGAGTGAGAGGTTATGGGCGATGCGCAACAGCCAGGTACTCAGGCGCCCGCGCTCTGGCTCGAAACTGGCGGCGCTCCGCCAGAGGCGCACGAAGACCTCCTGCGCCACCTCCTCCGCCGCGGCGGGTTCATGCAAGATGCGCAGACACAGCGAGTAGATCGCCGCACTGTAGCGGTCGTACAGCAGCGCAAGAGCATCGGTATCGCCCCTGGCTATGCAGGCCGCTAACTCGGCATCATCAACATTTTGGGCGGTCAGAGCACTACCCCCGTTCCATCCATATATACCCGCGCTCGGCTTGAGCGGTTGTATCCGCTCCAAAAGTTCCATCTTGGAGTGGGGTGCTCGCGTTACCGTAAGCATACCGCATCATGCTGGCATAACCTTTATAGCATAATTGTTACCAGCGATGAGACGCTCAGAGGTAGACACGCGCTGGCGTCGTTCCGCCTTTCCCACTGGGAGCGTCGTGTGTTGAGCAGGCGGCGCGTGGCCACGCGCCGCGATGGAGAGATGCCTAGCGAAATGCCTGCGTGTCCAGCAACAATGATAGAGTATGGAGGATGGGCTTGCCAAGGTGCGAGGGCGCACGGAAGAGGGCCTGTGATCTGGCCGCCTTCGCGCTACGAAGGCGTCTTATCATCTGGGGAGGGAGCCGCCGTGGGGAGGCGCGGCCGAGCGGGCCGTGGTGGCAACCGCAGGATGCTCGCATAGGTGGCAAGGCAGAGTGCCAGCACCGCGGGCAGATAGACCAGGCCGACGACGCTGCGCGCGGCATAGCCCCACCCACCCAAGGCGAGCACGACGGCGGCCCAGAGCGGGATCGCGCCAAGGCGCCACGCGAAACGCGCATCGGCCAGCGCGGCCGCCGCGCCCGCCAGCAAGATGATGAGCATGCCAAGGATGAGCGCCCAGACATCGCCGCCCAGATGTGTCTGCGGCAAGGCCACATAGCGCAGGGCATGTGGTGGACAGGTAGGAGTAAAGCTGACATCGGCGACGCAGGCGGGCACGAGTGGCGCGAAGAGCAGCACCGCCAGGCCGAGGAGGCTCAGGATGCCCGCGGCGATGCCGCCGCCAAACTGCGCCCGTTGCGCTCGCTGTGCCTTGCGCGTCA
This sequence comes from Ktedonobacterales bacterium, assembly GCA_015478575.1. Lineage (GTDB taxonomy): Bacteria > Chloroflexota > Ktedonobacteria > Ktedonobacterales > JADMIN01 > JADMIN01. Next base: position 3,775 of record JADMIN010000135.1, read on the forward strand.
TCAGCTCTTCCACGTCGTGTCCATTCTGCCGTTCCATCCAGCCCACCATGCCGCAATGGCCACTCAAGCCGGTAGGATAGTCTGGCCCATGCCGCTCGCTCGCACTTCCGCTCTGGCGTGCTCCAGAGCACCCAGCGGTCGCGTCGCTACAGCATATACGCTTTGCGCGCCTCTAGGTAGCGCGGATCGTCACGCCGCATGAGATCGGGATTGCGTCCGGTGGCGACAGCCAGCCAGTAGCTCAACAAGTGGAGCGGCACGTGATACGGCGCGGGCGAGAGCGCCTCCACACACGCTGGCAGGGGCAGAAAGGCCGTTGCCGCACGCTCTAGCTCGTCATCGCCGTCTTGGCCAAGCGCCAGTGTCTCGCCACCAAGCAGACGTGCCGCGCGCAGCAGGTCCAGGGCGCGCACGCGGCCAGCTCCCGGCGGCGCGATCACCACGAGTACGGCCTCGCCCAGCGCGGCCACTGGTCCATGCAGCACTTCTTCCATCTCCATACCCTGGCTGGCGGTGTAATTCGTCTCCTGCATCTTCAGCGCGGCCTCTAGCGCGGTGGCATAGTTGCCGCCCGCCCCCGCGAAGAGCCAGCGCTCCCGCGCCCGCCAGCGCTCGGCGAGCGCGCGCACCGGCTCGCTGAGGGCCAGTGCCGTGCGGTGCATCTGTGCCACCTGACGCGCCTGCCCATCGAAGGGCTGCCCTCCGGTGGCGGAGATGCCGGCCCACGTCGCCAGATCCGCCAGCACGGCCAGCATCAGGCTGTAACTGATCGTATAGGCGAAGGATTTCACCTCGCCGTAGCCGGTGTCGAGCAGCGCATCCGCCGCCCGCGCCGCCTGGCTTTCGGGGGAGCCGGTGATGGTCAGGGTGAAGGCGCCGGCCTCGCGCGCGCGGGTGAGGGCCGCGTTGGTCGCGCTGGGTTGGCCGCTGTGGCTGAGGACGATCAGCGCATCGCCCGCGCCAGGGCCGGGGCGGGCGTAATGGGCCAGCTCGAAGGCTTGTACCGCCTGGGCATCCACCCGCCCAGCGGTGGCCTCGCGCAGGAAGGCGGCGCCGACCAACGCGGCGTGGTAGGCGGTGCCGCAGCCCGTCAGAGAGACGTGGCGTGCGCCCGCCAGCCGCGAGGCCAACCGCGCCCGATGCGCCTGCTCAGTCGTGCTCGGCGCCAGCGCGCTGTCGAGCGCGGCAGGGGTGGCCATCAGTTCCTCGAACATCCAGAAGGGATGCGTGGCGCGTGTCGGTACCATTGTGTGGGCCTTTCTCTTCTGCCAGCGTGCTGTTAGCGGTGTGTCCGTGGCAAGAGTACGCGCGTGGATTGGTCTGGTGCCAGAGCCATTTGCCATGGTATATGCCAGGCCAAGCCCCTCTCCGCTCCCCGCGCCCAGCGGCATGTGCGGTGAAGGGCGGGTACGCGAGGCGCGTATGCGTTAGCGTATCGGCAGAACGCGCGTATTGGTGAGATGGGGCGAGCGGAAGGTGGTCATCTCGCCGGCCTGCGCGCCCGGCACCAGGAAGAGCCGCGCGGAAAGTGGCTTGCGCAGCCGATGGGCGAGCGCCGCGACATCCATCAGCAACGCCGCCACCCGCTCCGGCGGCGTCTCGCCTGGAATCGGCACGGTATCCAGTCCCGTGCCGCAGACGGCGGAATACGCGAGCAGGGCTTGTGCGGAAATGCCGCCCTCGGCGCAGCGCAGACCGATCGTGCGATCCTCCAGTACGGGCAGCATCAGGCCGCAGTAGCCGCAAGTTGGGAGCGTCGTGCCCTGGATGCCCGCCGTGATGGCCTCCGCCACGGCAAGCGTTCCCGGCGCGCCGAAGCGGCCTAGCCCAGTGGCCTCGATGGCATCGGCGATGCTCTCCTCACCCATCGGCGCCGGTGAGAGATCCACGCCGGAGAAGCCGAGGCCGCCCGCCCGCGCCAGCGCGCTCACCAGTTCTACCACCGGTCGCGCCGCCTCTGCCAGCGCCACGGCGACCGCCGCGCTCACCGCGGACAGAGACAAGGGGAGGGCATCCGGGTCCGCCGCCAGCGCCGCGATGGCTTGGCGCACTATGCCGGCGCTCTGCAAACCGACCGCGACTTGCCATGGTCCGCCTGTCGCGTAGGCCTGGGGGAAAAAGGGGCCGCCAGGGTCGCAGACCGCGAGCGCGGCGAAGCGGAAATTGGTCTCGCCCCCGCCGCGCTCAGCCACGTCACGCATCGCCCGCGCCACCGCGAGGGCCGCTTCATAGCGCGGGCCGTGGCGCGCGCTGGCGAGTTGCACCGTCGCGCTCAGACTCGCGTGCTGGGCGAGCAGGTGAGGGAACAAGGTGATGCGCTCCATCGGGAAGCCGGGCAACTCGGCGGGCGCCGGACCCAGTGAGCAGTAGGTGATATTCCGCGCGTCGCAGTCCTGCTGGAGGCGGTGCGCGTAGCGCATGATCGCCGTGTCATCCGCCGTGAGCATATCCGCCAGCAGGGGCCGCAGGGCGATGCGGGTCGTCTGCACGATGTGGCCCGCCGCCTCGGCCCGCGCCCGTGCCTCGCGCAAGAAGACCGCCGCGCGCTCGATAGCCCGCTCATCCACGGGATGCGGGTCGCCGATGCCCACGGTGATGGTGCGAATGGTCGCGCTCATGTGCGTCTCGCCTCCTCTCGTTGGGTACAAGCATATCATGCGCGCCATCCCCACGTGGCTCGCTCTCTCGCGGAGTGTCCTAGCCTGATTGTTCCCCTCGCTTGCGCGGCACGGAGAGACTGCTCTACAGTCGCAACACATGGCTGAGGCGACTGGTCGGCAGGGAGGGAACAGCGTGGCAAACACTTTTGAGGAGCAGGCAAAAGACCGCTTTGGGAAATCAACGGCATTCCTCAACAAGGCGCAGGCACTGCTCCAAGATGATCTCGTGGCCCGCACCGTGCTGGCCGACGCGGTCTCGGCGATCAAGAATATGCTCCAGGGCTACCTGCTGGTGCGGATAGGGGCCGGGCCGATGGGCGGGCAGGCACAGCAATGGCAGGAGGTCGCCACC
>JADMIN010000866.1 GCA_015478575.1 Ktedonobacterales bacterium
GATGTGGAGATTCACGTCGTGCAGGGCGAGGCGGACGATGCCAGCGCGAATCACAGCCTGGGGCGCTTCCGGCTGGGCGATTTGCCCCCCGCGCCGCGCGGCTTGCCGCGCATCAACGTGACCTTCGACATCGACGCCAACGGCATCGTGACGGTGACGGCGCGGGATGAGACGACGGGCCGCGCGCAGCGCATCACTATTCTGGCGCAGGGCGAGCAAGTGCCGCCCTACGCGCCCTCGGCGCTGCCAACGGACGTGCTGCAAGAACTCTATGCGCGCTCGCAGCCTTCCGGCAAACAGCGCGTGGTGGACGCGGAACCATCGGCCAGCCAGGGAACCGCGCAGCGCGCCGACGCGCTCATCGGCCAGGCGGTGTGGGTGCTGAGCAACGCGCTCCCGCCCCTGAACTATTTCGAGCGAACGGCGCTGGAAAACGCGCTCAAGCGCCTTCAGGGCGCGCGGGCGTCGCAGCCGCTCCGCGAGGCGCAACTCGCCGCCGCCTGCGACGAGATGGATCGCTTGCGGCGGCAGATCGGCCAATGGCGCGGGGGATAACGGCCCCACCCCCCCCACCCCATTCGCTCCTGCTGTCGCGAATAGAGAGGGGGAGTTGGCGGATCGCGTGGCGGAACAATCCTTCGTAGGGGTTCAGCAGGCAGAGGTTCTTCGTAGGGGTTCAGCCTGCTGAACCCGCGCGACGAGCGCGGCACGGTCGTGCCCGCCTGGTTCCCCTCTCCATCTGAAGCGATAGCGGAAGATGGGGAGGGGTTAGGGGTGGGGCCGTACCCCAAAGAGCGTCAATTCGTACCATTGATACAAACCAAAGGAGCAGAGCGACATGAGTAATCCCCAGGACATCCAGGCGACGGAGAATGGCGCGGGGGTGGCGGACCTGCAAGCGCAGTTGGAACAGACGCGCGCCGAATTGGCCGAGGCGAAGGATAAGTACCTGCGCACAGTGGCTGAGATGGACAATTTCCGCAAGCAGATGGAAAAGCGCATGGCGGACCGCGTGCGCCTGGACAAGCGGAACGTGATGCTGCGCGTCATCGAAGTGGTGGACGACCTCGAACGCGCCCTGGCGTATGTGGATGTCGCCGACAAGGACACGCTGGCGGGCGCGCTGCGCCATATGCATAACCAGATCAATACGATGTTGCAACGCGAGGGCGTGACCAGCTTCACCTCGTCGGGGGAAAGCTTCGATCCGCGCGTGCATGAGGCGGTCGAGAGCGTCGATAACAGCGGCCAGCCCGAAGGCCAGATCGTGCAAGAGATGCAAAAGGGCTATAAATTCAACGATGAGCTGCTGCGC
>JADMIN010000136.1 GCA_015478575.1 Ktedonobacterales bacterium
CCTCAGTGATGGCCACCGTCTTCGATTTCTCGTCAATGGTGTAGTCATCTTCCTCACGCAGGCGCGGCACCACGCGGGCGAACTTGTTATAGAGTTCGACCGATTCTTCCGCTTGGCCAGAGATGATCAGCGGCGTGCGCGCCTCATCAATGAGAATGTTGTCCACCTCGTCCACGATGCCATAGGAGAGCGGGCGCTGCACGCGGTAGGCCAGGTCGGGCACCATGTTGTCGCGCAGGTAATCGAAGCCGAACTCATTGTTGGTGCCATAGGTGATGTCGGCGGCGTAGGCGGCCCTACGCTCGTCGCCCTGCGGCTGCTGGGTGGTGAGGATGACGCCGACGGAGAGGCCCAAGAACTCATAAATCTTGCCCATCCAGTCGCGGTCGCGCTGGGCGAGATAGTCGTTGACCGTGACGATATGGACGCCCTGCCCAGTGAGCGCGTTGAGGTAGGCGGGGAGCGTGGCGGCGAGCGTCTTGCCCTCGCCGGTGCGCATCTCGGCGATCTTGCCCTGATGCAGCACGATGCCGCCGATGAGCTGCACGTCGAAGTGGCGCAGGCCCGTAGCGCGCCGACTCGCCTCGCGCACGGCGGCGAACGCCTCTGGCAAGAGATCATCGAGGGCGGCGCCATTCTCTAGCTCTTGCTTCAACTCGCCTGTGATCGCGCGGAGGTCGTCATCAGAGAGGTCGCGCATCTCGTCTTCGAGGCCATTGATGTGATCCACCATCGGACGCAACCGCTTCAGCTCGCGCTCATTGGGATCGCCGAAGACCTTGGTGATAAAGCTCATAGTGCCGACCACTCTCTCTGATATAGCCTCTACCGCATCCGCGCCACCGCTCGCTCCCCGCGCGGTCGCGACGTTTCCGCCCAGCGACCTCAGAGGCACGGAATGCGGAGAACGCAAGCTCCAGCGCGAGAGCACAACAGTGAATGCAACCCTCAGCCACACGACCGTTTCCGCTCGTGGCCACTCGCATATTATATCATGTCCCGCCCCGCACCCCTCGCGCACATGGCTCATCCATCCGAGCGATACGGTTGCTCTAGATCATACGTTCCACTATACTAGTTGAGGGCGGGTCATCAGGAACGGCGATCGCAAAGCCAACTCGCTGGAGATGGGAGGCGCAGCGTGGACGGGAGTCACCCGCAAGGCATTCGCCGTGTGATGCATTGCGATCTGGATTGCTTCTTCGCGGCGGTGGAAGAGCTGGATGATCCCGCGCTCCGCGGCAGGCCGGTCGTGGTCGGCGGTGATCCCGACCGGCGCGGCGTCGTCAGCACGGCCAACTACCTGGCGCGCCGCTTCGGCATCCACAGCGCGATGTCCGCCGCGCGGGCCCGCCACCTCTGTCCGCGCGCCGTCTTCTTGCACCCGCGCTTCGAGCGCTACAAAACGCTCTCGCGCCACGTCATGCTGATCCTCGATGACTACTTCCTCGTGCGCGAGCAGGTCTCGGTTGACGAGGCGTATGGTGAGTTGCCGCCCGCCGGCCCTGGCTGCCGCCCCGCCGAGGAGATTGGGCAGGCGCTCAAGCGGCGCGTGCGTGAGGAGACGGGCCTCGTGATCTCAGTGGGCGTGGCCCGCGCCAAATCGCTCGCCAAGCTCGCCAGCGACTACTCCAAGCCCGATGGCCTCCTGGTGGTCAAGCCGAGCATGGAGCGTGCCTTCTTGCGTCCCCTGCCGGTGGGAGCGTTGGGCGGCGTCGGCCCGCATACCCGCGCGCGGTTGGCGGATCTGGGCATCACGACGGTGGGAGAGCTAGCCGCCATGTGCCCGCGTGACCTGCAAGCGCACTTTGGCAAGCACGGACGGTGGCTCTGGCAACTCGCCAACGGCGAGGACGACCGCCCGGTGCTCGCCGATCACGGCCCACCCAAGAGCATCTCGAAGGAAGAAACCTACGAGCGCGATATCGCTGACGTCGAGCGCGCGTCGGCGCACGTGCGCGACCTAGCGGAGCGCGTAGCGGCGCGTGCCGCCGCCAAAGACGCCACGGGGCGCGTCGTCACGCTGAAGGTCAAGTGGGCTGACTTCCGCCGGATGACCCGCCAGCAGCCGCTGCGCGCGGCGACGCACGCGGCGCATCCCATCGCCGAGGTGGCGCTGGCGCTGCTGTCGCGCGAGGTCGCGCCGCTGCTCGCCCCCGGCCATGCCATTCGCCTGCTTGGTGTGGGGCTGAGCCACCTCGACATGCGCGCGGGCGCGCTCCGCCCTGGAGCTATCACCCAACTGCCCCTCTTCGCGCTGGAGGCTTGATGCGCGTGCGCGTTCGAACCGCGCGCTCGAGCTGGCGGATGAGTGCCAGCTCGGCGGATGGCTGAGCCGTCACGCCATCTGTATGGCGGGCGCGACCGCGCGCCGCTGGGCCAGCGTGAGCGCGATGATACCGAGCACCGTAAGCAGCGCGGCCAGCGGGAAGACGGCAAAGATGTTGCTGCGGGTGATGATGCTGCCAATGGCTGGGCCGACCATGAATCCGACGTTGACGGGCAGGTAGGCGAAGGACATCACGCGCCCGCGCACCTCGCTCGCCGCTGAATCGGCGAGCACGCTGAAGGAGAGCGCGAAGACACCAGAGGCCACACCATTCACCAGTGCCCAGGCAATCGCGAAGGCGATCAAGCCGTGGGCCAGCGCGGGCAGCGGCCAGAGCAGCGCCTCGACCCACGCGCCAACTATCAGCATACGCCAGTGGCCGTGACGGTCCGCCAGCGTGCCCAGCACGGGGCCTAGCACGAGCGCGGTCGGCCAGCGCGCCCCAGAGAGGCAGGAAGGGGAGACCGATGGCGCTGGAGACGGCCACCGTGACGCCCGTCCATGTGGCCACATCGGCGGGGCGGATGCCCAGGTGGGGCAGATAGAGGGGCGTAAAGGCACTCATCTGCCCCCAGAACACGGTTTCCACGAAGCTGGCGACGGAAAAGAGGGCGAGCAGCCACAGCCACGACGATGGCGAACGAAAGCACACGCTCGCTCTCCCTTGCTGACCACAATCAATACTTCACCCAATATAGCACGTCATGAGCGCGCTCATGCCCTGGGATGATCGGACCCGGGATGATCTAGCCCTGGGATGATCGCGTCGGCGAAGCTGGCGCCGCTGGCGAGCGGACCAACGCCAAAGACCTCGGCCAGCGTGGCGCCCAGATCAGCGAAGGAGCCGCGCGCGCCAAGCCCCATGTTGGGGAGGATGGGGCCGCCCACCGCGAGGATGGGTACGCTCTCGCGCGTATGGTCGGTGCCCGTGAAAGTGGGATCGGTGCCGTGGTCGCCAGTGATCAAGACGGCGTCACGCGCGCCCAGCCGTTCCACCACCTGGGGTAGCCAGGCATCCACCTCACGCAAGGCCTGCGCATAGCCCTGGGGATCGCGCCGGTGGCCATACGTCTGGTCCATGTCCACCAGATTGACGAAGAGCAGCCCGCGAAAGGGCCGTTCGAGCGCCTCCAGGGTGGCCGCCATGCTGCCCGCGTTGGTGCCAGGGTGGGTGGTTGCGGTCAGCCCGCGCCGAGCAAAGAGATCCTCGATCTTGCCGACGCCGATCACGTCATAGGCCGCCGCCGTGAGAGCATCGAGCAGGGTGGGCGCTGGCGGCTCCAGCGAGAAATCGCGGCGGCGTGGCGTGCGCGTGAAGTGGCCTGGCTCGCCGATGAAGGGCCGCGCGATGACACGCCCCACCGCGTGCTCGCCGGTCAACAAGGCCCGCGCGGTCGCGCACATGCCATACAGCTCCTCTAGCGGAATGACCCGCTCGTGCGCGGCAAGCTGGAAGACGCTGTCGGCGGAGGTGTAGAGGATGGGCTTGCCGGTGCGCAGGTGCTCGGCACCGAGGTCTTCAAGGATGGCCGTGCCGGAAGCTGGTCGGTTGCCAAGCGTGCCTCGCCCGATGGCCGCCTCGAACCGCGCCACCAGCGGCGGGGGGAAGCCGTGGGGATACGTTGGCAGCGGACGCTCCAGTGTCAGCCCCATCAATTCCCAGTGGCCCGTGGTGCTGTCCTTGCCAGCGGCGCGCGCGATGAGGCGCCCATACGCGCCAGTCGCGCGCGCCGTGGGCGGTGTGCCCGCGATGGGCGTGACGTTGCCGAGTCCCATGCCGCCGAGCGTCGGCAGCGCCAGCCCCCCCACGGCGTGCGCGGTATTGGTCAGGCAATTTGCCCCGGTGTCGCCATAGCGCTCGGCATCAGGCGCCTGCCCCACACCCACGCCATCCAGCACAATCACGACGGCACGCTCCAACGCGGGCATGAGCCACCTCCTCATGACAATGACCGATCTCACCACAGCATGATCTCGCTAGCGGAGATTGTAGGCGACGCGGGCGGCGCCGCGCGACGGCGCGGGCGACCAGTGATCGGCGAGAGGAGCGGTCAGTCGCGCACCATTGCGGGAGAGCAGACCACGCGCGTATATTCCCTATATTCCATGCGTGGCCCTCTATTCCATGCTGGCGAGACACGTTGGCGGACCAGAGACACGGCCCCTGGCGGTATGCGGAGAAACCACCATACAGGCTTCGGAGGACTCCTCGTGATGACACTGGCAGCCGGTCCGACGGCACTGATCGGAATCCATACGGCGATGGTGCCGATCGTGCTCGCCGCGGGTGGCCTGACACTGCTCTGCGGCCTCGTGCTGTACTTCATGAGCCATAGCGACACCACCGTTCCAGTGGGCCTGCGGCGCACCTTCCATCTGCTGCTGGTCATCACGATGGGCATCGGCCTCGTACAAACAATTGTCGGTGGCTTCCTCCTCCTCTCCGGCGGGCGTCCTGGCAACCAGCTTCACTTCGTCTATGGCGGCATCGTCCTGCTCGCCATCCCCGTCGCCTACGTCTACAGTGACCAGAAGCAGGTGCGCCGCGATATCCTGATCATGTCCATCGCCGCGCTCGCCATTTTTGGCGCGACCCTCCGCGCGTGGGCGACTGGCCCACATCCCGGTCACTAGCGCGCGACGCGGCACAGGCATAGCTCAAGCGCGTCTGATGCCTTGACGTATACGTCAACTTCTTGCATACTGCGTCATAGAGACACCAGCGGGCATGCCGACGCTTCGAGCCATACTTCCGTGCGTGCGGTGTTCACGCATCGGGTTTAGAGGTGAGCCATGCGGATGACGCGAGATACGATGGCGGGCGCGCCCAGCGGCAAGATGTACACCATCGGCGACTTGGCCCGCGAGTTGGATATCTCTACGCGCACCATTCGCTACTACGAAGAGCGGGGCCTCCTCAGTCCCCAGCGCACCGACGGCACACAGCAGCGCCTCTACACGCCACGCGACCGCGTGCGCCTTCAGTTGTTGCTGCGCGCAAAGGGCCTGGGATTCAACCTAGAGGACATTCGCGAGCTATTCGAGATCTATGACGCCACCCACGATCAGACGCGCCAAGGGGAGCGTCTGCGAGGGATGATTGGCGAGCGCCTGCGGCAGATCGAGACCCAGCTCCAGCATCTGACCGACCTGCGCGACGAGCTGCGCGACGCGCTGGAGCGGGTGGAGGAGCAACTGGCCCGGCCCGCCGGCCCGCCGCGCTAGGGGGGTGCTCGCGCGCGCAACAGACGAGAATGGCCAGCGCACGCCGGTGCGCGATAGGGGGAGGCAGAGCATGAGCCAGCAGTCCATCTTCCGCGACGGACTCTTCGCCGACAAGACGATCCTCGTCAGCGGCGGCGGCACCGGCATTGGCCGCGCCACGGCGCGCGAGTTGGCCGCGCTCGGCGCCAACGTCATCCTCTGCTCCCGCGCGCCAGAGCATCTGGAGCCGACCCGTGCCGAGATCGAGGCCGCGGGTGGCCACGCGATGGCGCTGCCCTGCAATATCCGCGATCCCGAGGCGGTTGAAGCGCTCTTCGCGGCCATCAGCGAGCGCTACGGCGCCGTGGATGGGCTGGTGAACAACGCCGGTGGCCAGTTCCTCAGCCCCGCCGAGGCCATTACGCCCAAGGGCTGGCACGCCGTCGTCGAGACCAACCTCACCGGCACCTTCTATATGTGCAAGGCGGCGCTGGCCCATGGCATGCGCCAGCGCGGCGGCGCCATCGTCAACATCGTCATGGAGATGTGGCGCGGCTTCCCTGGCATGGCCCATAGCGGAGCGGCGCGCGCGGGCGTGGTGAACCTGACGCAATCCCTGGCGGTCGAGTGGGCGCGATATGGCGTGCGCGTCAACGCCGTCGCGCCCGGCCTCATCGCTTCCAGCGGGCTAAAACAGTATCCCCCCGTCATCCAGGCGCAGTTCACCAGCATCGCCGCCGATGTGCCAGCGCAACGCATGGGCACCGAAGGGGAGATCGCCGCCGCCGTCCTCTATCTGCTCTCGCCCGCCGCCGCCTTTGTCTCCGGCACGACGCTCAAAGTTGATGGCGCCGGGTCGCTCTATCGCCTCCAGGGCTACGTCGTCCCTGAGCACGCGCCCTGGCCGGCGTGGTCCGGCGATGAGGATGACGGCACGGATGTGTCCCGCTCTTCGCGACACGACGTGGGACACGTTCAAGCGGATCATCGAGAAGGCGCAAACCCAGAAGGCGTGAACCGCCCGCAAGAACAGTGAACGGGAGGCCTGTATGGATACCCGGCGACCTGCGACAGCCGCCCAGCCAACACAGCAGGGGGCGGGGCGCGACCCCACCGCGCTGTCACCCAGAGGCGCCCAGCCTGCCGCGCCCGGCTCCGCGCCACCGCAAGCCGCGTCGGCTCCCGCCGAGCGCGAGATGCCCTGCCCCCAGTGCGGGCATCTCATGCC
>JADMIN010000137.1 GCA_015478575.1 Ktedonobacterales bacterium
CCCTTGCTGGCCCGCTGGCCCTTGCTGCCCCGGCTGCCCTTGCTGGCCCGCTGGCCCTTGCTGGCCCGCCTGGTCTAGGCGGCGTTGGATGCCCTCACGCTCCATCTGCTTGATGTGCTCCAGCTTCTGCTGGATGTCATCCATGACGCCAGAGAGATTGTGACGCTGCAGCCGCTGCTGATAGCGCTGGCGCAGGTTGTCCATCAGGTCCTGCATGCCCATGCGCCGCTGGCCGTCGCGCCCAGTGTACCCCTGCTGCATCAAGCGGTCGAGTGCGCGGCGTAGGTCGCCGTGCTGCAAATAATCATCCGCGAGCGCATCCAGCACGCCCTCTGGGTCGAGATCGTCCAAGCTCTGGGTGCCATCCCAGCGCGAGTATTGATACGGCTTGCGCGGGCGAAATCGGTCGAACATGGGCCGCTCCTTGTCTACCCCTCTCCCAGTCTCTCCCCGTACAGCGCTCTTGCCCGTGTTGTCGGGAAGGGAACGCGATGGTACGGTTATCTCCGGTAGCGCGTCTGCCCGGCAAGCTCTTCTTTATTCAGGCGCTTATTCAAATGCAGCCCTTCGAGGATGAACTCCACCGCGGAGGCCACCGTCGCGGGTGAGCCGTGACCGTTGAGCTTGCCCACCGCGGCCCGCAAGCCGCCGACCCGCGCGAGTTGGTTGACATACTCCATCGCCGGCTGCATATCCGAGACCTGCACGCTCAGGCCCTTCTCGAAGCCCGCCACCAGTTGCTCAAACTCAGCCGTATCAAAGTACTCGCGGAAGACCTTGCTCACCGCCTGGCGCACCAGCTTATCAACTACCTTCTCCTCGCGCACTTCACCCACGGTATCGAGCTCGATCTTGCCAGCGGTGGAGGCGATGACGGCCGTGAGGTCGCTCACTCGTGGCACCGCCTGCCGCTCCTTGAGCCGGATGGCGCGGCGTACCGCGTTGCTGCGCACGTTCTCGTAGTTGGTGATGGAGACGCGCACACTCACGCCCGACTTCTGGCTGATATCCGTGCTGCGGCGCGCCAGGTGCGTAAGCTCAGCCACGATCTCCCGCATAAATTGCGGATAGACCGTCTCGATGCCCTCCGCTTCGAAGGGGCGGCTCTCGGCCTCCATAATGACGATCTCGTGCTCGGTCGTCAGGGGATAGTGGGTGCGAATCTCCGACCCCAGGCGATCCTTGAGCGGCGTGATGATGCGTCCGCGATTGGTGTAATCCTCCGGATTGGCGCTGGCGACGACAAAGACATCGAGCGGCAGGCGGATCTTATAGCCACGGATCTGCACGTCGCGTTCTTCCATGATGTTGAGCAAACCCACCTGGATACGCTCAGCGAGGTCGGGCAGCTCATTGATGCAGAAGATGCCGCGGTTCGTGCGTGGAATCAGCCCATAGTGGATCGTCAGCTCGTCTGAGAGATAGCGACCCTCAGCGACCTTGATGGGATCCACCTCGCCCACCAGATCAGCGATCGTGATATCGGGCGTGGCCAGCTTTTCACCATAGCGCTCGTCGCGCGCGATCCACTGGATGGGTGTCTCATCGCCATCCTCAGCGATGCGCAGTTTGCAGGCCTTGCACAGTGGGGCGAAGGGGTCGTCGTGAATCTCACAGCCAGCGATGGCTGGCGTCTCCTCATCGAGCAGCATAATCAGGCTACGCGCGATGCGCGTCTTGGCCTGGCCGCGCTCGCCCAGCAGGACGATATCCTGGCCGGAGAGGATGGCATTCTCCACCTGGGGAATGACCGTTTCCTCATAGCCCACGATGCGAGGGAACAGCGGTTCGCCCACGCGGAGTTTGCGCATGAGATTCTGGCGCATCTCGTCCTTGACCGCAAGCACACGATAGCCGCTCTCTCGAAGTTGCCCGATGGTGGCGGGCCTGGTGTTGGTAGTCATGCGATTCGCGGGCTCCTTAGAATGGCACACAGCCGCCCGTGGCGCGCTCCCGGCGCGCACGCGAGTGAGGCAAAACGGTGCGGGTGATGGCGTCGGCGATGCCAGGCCGGCGAATGCGTGCCCGACGCGAACTCCCGTCGCTCATGGGCGACGGCGCGATCGTGACGGCCCGCCACGCGGCCATCTGTCGCGCTTGGGGCGACTGAAGGGTATGCGGGCGCAAGCCTGGATAGTTCTCGGTTCTCTGGATATCTCACGTCACACGGGCGCGATGACGGCGCGCAACCTCCCCGCCGCGCTTCACCCCCCACCGACTTCACGCCGCGTGATGTAGGCATTCTATGCCGCGCGAGCGCTCCGCCGCAAGGTGACGGCGGGCAACTGGCACCTCTCCCGCGCATACATCTATGCGCTGAAGCCGATGCGCTGAAGCCGATGCGCTGAAGCCGATGCGCTGAAACCGATGCGCTGAAGCCGATGCGCGCCAGCGCATCAGCGTGTCGCGGGTGAGTCGCACCCGCTCGCTTCCCCCATCTAGCCCTCGCTCGTTGACTTTTGGTCAAGCAAATCGTATATTTCTGTGGTTAGCAGGGGCGCTGCCCCGTGTTCATTTACGTCGAGCCGCCTCCTCGGACCGTCCACCAGGGCGCTTCGCGGCGAACCCGGTTAGGGATCACGCTGTTTGGGTAGGGAGTTCGATGCATAGAAGGGTGCTGTATGAGTACCGATGACACTCCGCGCCGCATGCATGCCGCGCGAGGGACCCTAGTGGGTACCTATTTGAGCTGGTACATTGGCTGCTTCCAAAGCGGAGACAGCTAGCGGCCTCGTGGCCAATCGAAGGAGTTGCTAGTGTTCGGACCCCACCTCATCATTGATGGTTCCCGCTGTGATACCCGTAAGCTCGCTGACCGCATTCTCGTCGAGCAGGTCCTCAACGACTATCCCAACGCCATTGGCATGACCAAAATCGGCGGGCCGTACATGTTCGAGTACCAGGCTCCCGATCCCGCCTACTCCGGCGTCTCTGGGCTGGTCGTCATCGCCGAGAGCCACATCGCCATCCACACGTTCCCCGAGCTGGATTACTTTACGATGGACATCTTCTCGTGCAAGAACTTCGATCACGAGACAGCCATCGAGTACATCAAAAAAGCATTCGACGTCCAAGAGATGGACCGCATGCTCATCCAGCGCGGCCTCTCGTTCCGCGGCCCCCATCACGGCAGGCAGGGCGCCACCGATGAGTTGATCGCCGCCGCCGAGGCACGGCTCGCCGCGGGCATCATCAGCAAAGAGCCAGCACTCCCTGACGAGCCACCCCCCGGCGCGGCCCTGTTGGATGAGCGCGCGGCTGTGGCGGCGCGGCATGCGAGCCAGCCAGCGAGGGAGGAACACGCGAGCGGCGGGCGCATGCTCTGGCCACAGTATGGTGTGACTCCGGACTACGGAACCTACGGCGAGACGGCACAGACCGAGACGGCACAGACCGAGGCGGCGCGTCAGGTCGGCGATGGGGCGACACTTCCCGCCATCGCGCCGGTGCTGGTCAATCCGACCGCGTCAATTAGTGGGCTGCTCGACAAGATGAGCGCGGGCGCGGGCGCGGGCCGCGCGCTGGGCCGTGCGCTGAGCGAGTGGGAGCGGCTGGTCCGTAATCCCGATGTCACGCTCGCGCTCACGCTCTCGACGCCCATGATCGCCGCTGGGATGCGTGAGTTGCTCGTCTACGCCGTCGAGCGGCGCTATGTGGATGTCGTGGTAGCCAGCGCTGATGACCTTTTCGCTGACGTGTATCAGGCGTTGGGGTATGAACATGTCTTCGGTGATGAGCGTCCGGTTGCTATCGCCGAAGGCCAGGAGGCCGCGCGGGCGCTGCTGCTGGCATTCCTCACCGAACTTCCAGCCAACTCAGTCGCCACGGCCTCCGACCTTTGGCGAGCGCTCGGCGAGGCGCTGCCCACCCGTGCGCCACGCAAGGGGGTGCTCCAAGCGGCGGCAGCGGCGGGTGTGCGCATCTTCACGCCGGATCTCGCCACCAGCGCCTTTGGGAGCATCCTGCTGGCGGCGCGGGCGCAAGGTGTGAAGCTGGCGCTCGACGCGGCGGAGGATGTCGTGGCGCTGGGGAGATTGCTCGCCCAGACACCGCGTTTGGGGGTGATCCGCGTCGGCGTCGGTGTGGCCGACGCGGTCTTGGCACAAGCGCGCGAGGTACTGCCGCTGCTGGGCATCGTGGCGCCGACGCGGGTGGGCAGTGTCTCCCTGGATGCGGCGGGCATATCCACGGAGGAGCACCGCATCTCGCTGGCGGGAGATGCCAGCCTTACGCTCCCACTGCTGGTGACGGGGCTAGCTCAGCGCTTCCCCGCTACCCGCCGCCACGGCGCCGCCAGCAGCAACGCGACAGCCGAGGAGCCGGCGCTCGCATAAGCGTCACCTGGCGAACCCCATAGGGGAACGCCAGGAAGGGCAGCGCGTTTGAGCCGGCATCCATCCGCCCACATCGAGGGGGTATGGGTGTCGGCTATTTCCGTGCCGCCGCGACGCGGTCTCAGCTCCCGGCGTGCGTCGCCGACACCGCCTCGTGCTGGGCGTCGGTGGCGTGGTCGCTGGGGGCGACCGTCACCGCCGTCCACTTCACCACCGCCGCCGCCCATGTCAGGCCGGCCCCAAAGGCCACCATGCCAATATGGGCCCCCGGAAACACCCGCCCCTGCTCGACCGCCTCGCAGAGCGCGATGGGGATGGCCGCCGCGGAGGTGTTGCCGTAGTTCTCGATATTGACGAAGACCTTCTCCGGCGGCAGGTTGAGCCGCTTCGAAGCCACCTCGATGATGCGTAGGTTCGCCTGGTGAGGAATGAAGAGGTCCATCTCCGCCGTGGTCATGCCAGCTTTGTCGAGCGCCTCCTCCATCGCCGTGCCCATGATGCGCGTGGCGAACTTGAAGACCTCGTTGCCCTGCATGCGCACATACTGTCGCCGCTGGCGCAGCACCTCTTCCGTAATCGGCTCAGCGGAGCCGCCCACCGGCAGCCAGAGCAACTCTGGCTTGGCGCCGTCGCTGCCGAGCGTGAAGCCGAGCAGCCCGCCCGGCTCAGCGCTCGCGCTCAGCACCACCGCGCCCGCGCCATCACCGAAGAGCACGCACGTGCCGCGATCTTCGTAGTCAATGATGCGTGAGAGGACCTCGACGCCGATGATCAGCGCATGCTGGATGCTGCCAGTGGCAATGAACTGGTGCGCGGTCGAGAGGCCGTAGAGGAAGCCGGAACACGCCGCTTGCAGATCAAAGGCGCCACACTGGGCGCCCAGCGCGTGCTGCACGAGATTTGCTGTGGAAGGGAAGGGATAGTCAGCGCAGACCGTGGCGACGATGATCAGCCCCAGATCGGTGCCTTCGATGCCAGCGCGCTCCAACGCTTGGCGCGCGGCGCTGATAGCAAGCGTCGAGGCCGTCTCGCCTGGCGTGGCGATGTGCCGCTGCTTGATGCCCGTGCGGGAGGTGATCCACTCATCGGTCGTCTCGACCATCTTTTCCAGGTCGGCATTCGTGAGCACCCGCTCCGGGACGCACATGCCCCATCCAGTGACCGCGCTATACTGGCTCATCAGACTCCTCTTCATTCCGCTTAGCCGACCCCTCGCGCCCCGCCGCGAGCCCTGCCATCGCGCGCCGCGTAGGAGCTTTCCGCGCAATTGTAACATACCCCGCTGTACTATACGTCGGCCACGCGAGGGACTACTGCCCCGTCTATCCTCCTTTCCCTCCCAAGATGAGAGCGATAGCCAGCGTGCTAGCCCGCTGAAGGCAACACCGACGACTGGCGCATCTGGGCCTTTGGCACATCTGGGCCTTTGACCGGAGCGCGCCTCTACGCTACGATTCAGCGGATAGGCAGCCACCACATACCCAGATCACACCAGAACGTGCGGCCCGCTTGGCGCCGCGTGGAGGGCCGCGAGTTCGCGCTCTTGTGTGGTGTGCTGAACGAGTCAACAAACACGCGTCAACACATACGCTCATCGCCCAGGCGATTGGCGTGCTGATGAGGGAGGATGCCCATGCGTTCCTGTGGCTGTGATGATATGGCTCAGCGCCTGCTCGACGTACAGATACTGGGAGCGGCGGGCGAGGTGGCCACGGATGGGCCGGAGGTGCCTGATTTCGCGCTTCCAGGCGACACCGCGATGTTTGCCCCGGACCGCCCGGCGGATGTGCGCCACGTGGAGATCCGCGTCGCGCTGGACTTCGCGGAGAAGCGCGTGCGCGGCGATGTGATTACCCACTTCACCGCGCTCTTCGAGGAGGTACGCGAGGTCACGCTGGACGCCGCCGAACTCCAGATCGAAGCCGTGACGCTGGCCGACGCGGATTCCGCGCTTGCTTTTTGGGCCGAGGGTGAGCGGTTGCGCATCCGCCTTGATCGTGCCTACGCGCATGGCGAGGAGTTTGCCGTACGTGTGCGCTATGAGGCCCAGCCGCGCGTTGGCCTGGTGTTTGTCGCGCCGACCGCTGGGGATCCGACGCTGCCGGTGCAAGCATGGACGCAGGGCGAGACCGAGTACCACCACTTCTGGTTCCCCTGCCACGACTTCCCCAACGACCGCGCCACCACCGCGCTGCACGCGACCGTCCCTAGCGACTACTTCGTCCTCTCCAACGGCGTGCTGGCCGAGGTCATAGACCACGCCGATGGCACGAAGACCTACTCTTGGCGCATGGATGTGGCCTTCCCAGCCTATCTCGTGACCTTGGTGGCGGGTACCTTCAGCGAGCTGCGCGATACCTGGCGTGACGTTCCCTGCAACGCCTACGTGCCTGTCGGGCGCGAGGAGGACGGCCGGCGCATGTT
>JADMIN010000867.1 GCA_015478575.1 Ktedonobacterales bacterium
GGCAGGCGGTTGGCAGCAGGCATGGTGGGCATGGCACACTCCGTTTGCGGCGGCGCCGTTCCCGCGTCGAGAGAGCGACGTCATGACTCAATAGCGTAACATTGCCGATTCGTACGCCGATTACAAGCCAATCATCACGCAAAAGCGAGGCGACCGCGCCTCCCTTACAAATCCCCAATGTTCTCCCTCTCGTTCTGGACTGGAGCGTCGTCACGGCGCTGGAGTCGCACCGGCAGCCACCCCCGGACCGGCCGGTGACGAGCGGAACAGCATGTCGGTCTTGGTGGCGCTGCCCGCGCTGCTGCCGACCCAGTAGGCGACGACGCTGGTCGCCATGGCGGCCAAGGTGCCGAGCAGCATGTTGAGAATCGTTTCCGACCCCGGCGGCAGCGCCCGCGTCAAGGCCGCCCACATCACCGCACCGAACGTCGCCAGGACCACCACGCTGACGACCGGTGCGGCCCATTGCACAGGCGAGCGGGCCTGCGCCAACCCGACCGTCTGCGCCCGCGCATCCGCGACATCCTTGAGCTGGGCCGCCAGCCCGTCCAGTTCCGCCTGACGGGCTGCCTGCTCGGCAGACGCCGCGATCTGCGCCAGCTGCAGGCGCAGCTGGGTTGCGACCTGCGGGTCGCGGGCCAGCACCTGCTGCGCTGCCTGCTCGTCGGGGGTTCCGGTCACTGCCTGCACGGCCTGCGCCACGGCCTGCGTGGTGGCCTCGGCGCGCGGGCCGAACAGCCAGCGCGCGAGCTCAGGGGCCAGCGAGATCGCAAGCGGGATCAGAGCGCCCATCACGCAGCCTCCATCGTGTTGCTGTCTTCGTCCCGCTGGCGGAAGTACATCTCCATGTCGCGCCGCAGCGCGGGCTTGTTGCCCGCCAGCTCAAGCACGCCATGCGTGTTGCGCCGCAAGTCTGTGTCTGGATCGAAACTGTGCCGCGCCAGCACGTCCCAGCGTTCGAGGTAGCGCCTTCGCGCCTTCTGCCCGTGCCAGGAATGTTCGACCGTCCCGGACACCACGCCGAGATTGCCGGCGATGTGATGCTGGGCATGTTGCTGCCAGGCCAGCAGAGGGCGGCGGTACCCGGCGGTGAGGTTGCCGGGAATGCTGCGCTCGACCTTGCCCGCGAGCGCCAGCGCCATGTGGTGGTCCGCGGCGCCCAGCGCCGCCGTCTCGATCAAGCCCCCGACCCACTCCAGCGCCTGACGCGTGGCGGCCCAGGCGTAGCCCGGATGGGCAAGCACGCCGTAGCCCTCGCCGACCGGCTGAACGTCCTGCCACTGGCGGCAGAAGCTGCGGTGGGCCTGAACGT
>JADMIN010000868.1 GCA_015478575.1 Ktedonobacterales bacterium
CCGCCCGCTGGCGCAGCCGGCAGGCACCCCCTCTCCACTTTGTGTGGAGAGGGGGCCGGGGGGTGAGGTGGCTCACAACCAGTCCATGCACCACCCTGGACTGACCACTACCGATAGCCCATGCGGCGGTCGCGCTCCTTGTGCGCCTTGTGGACGGCGAAGGCGGCGAGGATGCCCGTCAGGATGGGATGCTCCATCACCTTGCCCATGACGCCCGGGTGGTCATGCTCGGCGTAGCGATGCATCTCACCCAGCTCATCGGCGCTGACGTGATGGGGATCCATCTGGGCATAGTGCTGCGCGCGCGGATCGTCTACGCCCGCGAACCGGCCGATGAACTCCTGGGCGAGGGACGAGCGGTGGTGGTCTCCCAGATGCCCGTAGGCCTCGTAGGGCGCGTAATCCTCCTCCTCGTCATGATGGTGATGGGCGCTCTGCTCGGACTCGTGCATAACAGTTCCCCCTTCGCTCTGGAATGGGCCGTGAGCGTTGCGCTCCACCGGCCCGTCTGGTCTCCAGCGGATGTGCCGCTGTCGCACATCTCTCGCGCTGTATACGCGCTGACCATCCCCTGGGTAGCACATGCCGCCGGCGCGCTTCACCCCTCTCCCGCCGCTCGCGGCGGGGGAGGGGTCGGGGGAGGGGCCGCCTCAGCGGGCGCGTGACGCGGTCGCGGTGGTGGCGGCCAGCGCGGCGTGGTGGCGGCGGAAGTGGAGCGCGATGCGGTGCAGCGTAAAGCGCCCGAAGAGGTGGTGCAGCACGATATACAGCAGGATCACGCCGGCGACCGCGGCGATGCCGGGAGCGCCTACGCGGTCCAGATACCGCAGCGGCGCGGCGTAGTTGTCGCCGAGCAGATTGCCCAGGATGATCCAGAGGCCGCAGTAGACGAGTGAGCCGGCCAGCGTGCCGAGCGCGAAGGTGATGGGGGCGATGTCGGCGGCGCCCATGATGTACGAGCCGAAGGTGCGCACCATCGGCGTCACGCGGGCGATCAGCACGCCGGCGGCGCCGCGATTGCGCAGCCACAGCTCGATGTGGTCGGCGCGCGTCTGGTTCAGGCCGATGAAGCGACCGGCACGCGTGACGGCGGTGGTGCCCGTACGCCGACCGATGACGTACGCCAGGCCGGCGAAGGCGAGGCAGCCGGTCGCGGTGGCGATGATGGCGAGCGCGACGTTCACCTGGCCGCGCGCGGCCAGCGACCCGACGAAGAGCATCATCGGCTCGATGGGCACGCCGACGCCAGCGCTCTCGACGCCGACCCAGACCGCCACGATGACGTACAGCAGCGGCAGGGGTACGGCGCT
>JADMIN010000138.1 GCA_015478575.1 Ktedonobacterales bacterium
CTCAGCGCGCCCAGCGTCAGCAAGACCGCGCTGATGGGCAACGGCGCGCCCGCCGCGGCGATCAGCACCACGGCCACCAAGAAGGGGTAGCCATAGATCGCGGTCAACTGGAGTAGCGTTGCGGCGGAGGGAAACGCGGGCACGAGCAAGCTCCGTTCGGCACGGCGCGCGAACCCATGCGCGCCGCCCCTATTGTAGCAGAGACGGCCATGGGTCGGGGGCCTGCGCGATCATGGACCGCCACCGCGCTCGCGCGCCGCCGTCACGCCAAAGGCTTCGGGCCGTGGCGTGACGCGAGAGAAGCCTGCCTCTCGCAGGCGACGCATCACGCCCGCGGTCGTACGCTTGCCAGAGGGGCTGTCGGGGTCGCCGATGTAGTGAAAGAGGCGCCCACCAGGCCGTAGCACCCGCCAGAGCTGGCGATAGAACGCGGTCGAGTAGAGGTCACCGGCCAGGCGCATCATCGGGGGATCATGCAGGATGCGCGTGAAGGCGCCATCCGCAAGCGCGATCACCAACTCAGTGGCATCACCGCTCAACTGGCGAATGTTGGGGCGCTCGAACAACTCACGTGACCAGGGATTTTGCCGCGCGATCTCCAGCCCCGCCGGATCCAGCTCGATGGTGACCACCTCCTCCGCCGTCTTGGCCGCCGCGATGGCCGTGTAGCCCAGGCCGGTCGCCGTATCGAGCACACGGCCCACAACGGGGGCCAGTGTCTGGATCTTGGTCAACGTGTCGCGCCAAGGATCGGTATCTTTGATGCGGTGCATCGGGAAGCCGGAGACGAGCATGGTGGGGGCGCCACGGGTGGGCATCAGGCCGCGACGCCAGTGCGTGTGCTCAGAGAAGATGGCGATCTCGCGTGGGCCACCCGCCTCGATGGCGAAACACTTGTTGTGGTCGCCAGCGATGCGCTCGGCCTCGTCCCAGGTGAGGTGCGCGCCGCCCCCAGAACTGATGCCATAGCTGATGCCCGCTGGCGTAAGCGCGACCTCGGTGGTGGTCAGCCCCAGATCAGGCGAGGTCGCTGCCGTGGTCGAGCCCGCTTGGCGCGCGCGCAGCAGCGGCTCGATCTGCGCATAGGAGACGACGACCGGCATCGCGTGCGCTCCTCCACCTCGCTCGGCGGCATCAGGCGTCCGCCGCTTGTGTCTCGGCTCTCGCCCGCACGATACCACATCGGCGCGCTCGCCCCCCAGCCTCGCCCCGCCTTCATCCGCGCTCACGCATCCAAGTGCCACTCACGCAGCCCACGCAGCCCACGCCAGGCCCAAAGCCCCAGCACGGCAACGTCGGTGCCCTCTAGGGTATCCAGCGCACGGCGATAGCACTCCCGTGCCTGCTCGCCCTGGCCCCGCGCATCGTACTCGCGTCCGAGTCCTGTAAGGGCCTGACCGCATAGGGCGACATCCCCCAACCGCTGGCCCAGCGCGTAGACATGGTCGAGCATCGGCAGGCGATCCACATTCTCGCCGGTGGCCGCGCCACAACGCGCGGAGACGAGCTGGGCGACTCCTTCGCCAGCGATATCTTCAGCCTCACGGGTGAGCGCGAGGGCGCGCTGGGCGAAGGGCCGCGCGAGGGTGCGATAGTGGTCGCCGCGTTCGTGCGGCGTAGAGAGCGTGTAGGCATCCGCCAGATCCAAGGCAATCTCCGCGATGATCGTCTGAATGCGCCCCGCGGCGGCACGATCATCGGTGCGCTGAATGAGGTTCCAGGCGGTCAGCCCGTGGCTGAGGGCCACGATCGGTTTGAGCTGCCAGCGCTTCAGAAGCGAACGGCCCCACTCCACATCAGCGGCCTCGAGTGGACGCTCCGGCGCCTGCTCAGCGAGGTGGGCCGCCTCCTCGTAGCATGTCGCGGCGAGATCGCCGTGCCCCAGGAGAAAGGAACACATGGCCAGTTTGGTCCATGCCTCCTGTTCCAGCGCCAGATCGAGCAGCGCGTCTTCCTCCGCGAGGCAGCCAAGCACACCCAGACACGTTGCCATATCTTCCGCTGCCTCACGATAGTGCAGGCGCAGGCAGTTGGCGAACCCGTGCAAGTAGAACAACTGCGGGAGTGCGGGACGATCATCAAGCGCCTCCGCGAGATCGAGCGCCTTCGCCAGCCATTCCAGTGCCTTGTCGCATCCCTCACCAGCGTCCGCGACACACGCCATTCCCAGGAGCAGGTAGACGCGCACCCGCTGCTGGCGGCACATCCGCCGCGACGAGTGCCCTTTGAGTTGATCATACAACTGGGGAAAGCGCGGCAGTGAGGGCGAGTGGCCGGGCACAGACGCGAAGAGATGTGTGAGTAGATCGGCGATGAGCGGCGAATGCGCCCGCTCATCATGCCAGAGCGGGGAATCGGGCTTGCAGAGGCGCATAGCATCTCCCTTCTGGCGAGACCGCATGAGGCACTTCAGAACATGGGGATGGCGAGGGACCGAGTCAGATGATACGCCTACGGTATCATACCATAGGCAATCGGCCCAGAGGCTGCCCGCCAGCATGCGCGCCCAGGGACTCGCTCTGCCTGTCGGCACTTCTTCTGCTATACTATGCTCTGCTATACTTATGCTCTGCTGTGGAATCTCTACGCTTCGCCGCGGCGGATTCCGTCTAGATGGCTTGTGAGGGGTGGTGCGCCTACCCGGTCCGCGGGGTGGCGCGACCAGAGGGAGAACGCCTTGGAGAGTTCTATCTGCCCGCATTGTGGATCGTCGCTTAGCCCTGGAAACGCCCGCTGCGCCATCTGTGGCGCGCCGGGCACGCTCGCGTCCCCGCGGGAGGGCGCGCCCTGGGAGCAGCCGGCTCCGACAACGCGGGCCACGCCACCCAGCGGACCAAGCGCCGCGCCAGAGGACCAGTGGCCGGGGCGTGGCGGGTATTCCACCGCACCCTTTCCCCCCAACGCCCCGGCCACACCGCCAGCGGGCAACTGGCCCACTCCCGGTGGCCCAGCCGCCCAGCCGCCCACACCGTGGCCGCTGGTGAGCTACCCACCGCAAGGGGGACCACCGCAAGCATCCGGCAGCCCCCCGCCATACCCGTACGGCGCGCCACCTGGCTACGCGCCACCTGGCTACGCGCCACCTGGCTACGCGCCACCTGGCTACGCACCTCCTGGCTACGCGCCGCCCCCCTACTACTACTATCCCTCTCCCGCGCCGCCAGCGCGCCGCCCGCCCGGTGATACCTACGCTCTGGTGATCGCCTGGATCGCCATCGTCGGTGGCGCGCTCTCGATCATCGGTGGCCTGCTGATCTTCCTCGTGGCGCTCCTCGGCATCGCCCTGGGCACCGGCGATGGCTTGGCGCTGCTCGCGCCTTTCACCGGATTCATTCTCGCGCCGCTTATCGGCGGTATCCTCGCGCTCAGCTACGGCATTGGCCGCGTGCGCCATCTGCCCGCGCGCAAGCTCTCGCTGCCGCCAGCCACCCTCTTCGCGGCGCTGACGCTAGCAGTCCTCGCTGGGGCGGTTGTGCTCTGGAATACCTATCCGCTCCCCGGCCCCTCCCTCGCCGTGCTGCCGCTGGTCGTCTTGAGCGGCGTGCTGCCGGCGCTGGCCATCGTCTTCTTGGGCGCGCGCCGGCTGGGCATGCCCTCGACCGGCCGACGCTTCTGGCTCTCGCTCTTCTTCGGCGCCACGGTCGCCCCTGTGCTGGCGGCCATCCTCGAAGTGCTGCTGGGGCTGCTCCTGCTGCTGGTGGCACGGGCGCTGGGCTATACCGTCAACGGCTCCATCACCGACATCACCAGCGCGCCCAACAATGCCGCTGAGGCGGTGGTGCTGTTGCTGACGCTCTCGGTGGTCGCCCCGGTCGTCGAGGAAGGATTGAAGCCCTTGGGGGCGGTGCTCATCATGCGGCGCCTGCGCTCACCGTCCGAGGCCTTTCTCTTAGGGCTAGCCGCGGGTGTCGGCTTCGATATCGTCGAGACCATCGGCTACATTGGCATGGGTGAGGCCGACTGGATCACGGTGGCCATCCAGCGGGTGGGCGCGGGGCTGCTCCATGGTGTGGGCGCGGCCATGGCGGCGCTGGGGTGGTACTACCTCATCAACGGCAAAGGGGTGCCTCATCGCTGGCTGCGCGGCTTCGGCGGCCTGGCCTACGCCGTCATCCAGCACGCCGTCTTCAACGGCAGCAATCTGCTCACGATCATCCCAGGCGTCGGTGATCTCTTGTCGAAGCCGTGGTATCTCGGTGCGCTGCCGATTGACAACGGCACCTTCCTCTTCTTCGTCTATTATGTGCTGATCCTTGGCGTGCTATTCTATGTGACCGGCAGGCTGGCGCGTGGGCAAACGACCACATCCAGCGTGAGCGCGACGCCCGCGCGGGGTCCCACCGGCCCCCTTCCACAGGCGAGCGCGGGAGGCGCCCGATGATGTATTCGCCCATGGGCACACCAACCGTGCCCAGCGTCGCGCCCGCCGTGAATGGCGTCGCGCCCGCCCCCGTCTTGCCAGCGCGGCGATGGTTCGCGGCCGTCTTCACCTTCGTCGCGCTTCTGGTGACCGTTGGCGCCCTCGCGCTGGCGACCTATGCCCCACAGACGCTCCCAGCCCGCGCTGATGTGGCGCCCGCCAGTTGGTCCCGCGTCTATGACGCCGACCTGCGCACCGCGGATAATGCGTGGGATGTGACCGCCGGCTGCGCCTTTAGCCATGGTGGCCTGCTTGCTGGGGACGGCGCGAGCTGCGTCTTCACGCCCAGTATGGCACAGGATCTGGTAAGCGGGGGATTCCTGCTCGATCTGACGCTCGCTCCGATTGTTGATGTTCCCGGCACCTTGCGGCCACGCATCCAAGTAGGGGGAGGTGTCATCATCACGCTCAACACCGATGGCCAATATAGCCTCTGCTCGACGGTCTCATGCGCCACGACCGAGGCCTTGCGCATCCAGGGGACGACCATCAACTGGCATGGCGACGACTTCGTCGCCAACACCGTCAGCGTCGGATACGACGCGAGCACCACGCGGCTGACCCTCTCCATCAACGGCCAGGCCGTCGCCTCGGCGAATACACCGCTCGATCCGCGGTCGTCGCTGGCGGTCGGCGCCCTCGACGGCGCGCAGGCACTCTACACGCACGCCACGCTCTATAGTGCGTCGTCCACGGGTCTCTAAGCGGGCCTCCATCCTTCACGGCCCTCTCCTCGGCGCGCGGGGAGGGGCCAGAAGGGCAGGCGGCGTGCCGCCCTGGTCAACGCGCCAGATCGCGCCAGCGCCCAGATCGCGCCAGCGCCCAGATCGCGCGTGAGGCCGCCCTCATCCCCAGATCTCGGCCAGCCCATTCGCCAGCCCCACACCCAGCCGCACCCGCCCGCCGCCTGGCGCGAAGGCCAGCGCGCTGACCTCGCCGCCGAACCGCCAGTGCTGTGCCGGCTGGCCGGTCAGTGTCTCCCAGAGCCACAATTCGCTGTCACGCGCCAGCGCCAGATAGCGTCCGTCGGGCGAGAGCGCGAGACGCACCTCCTCTGGCAGCGTGCCAACCGCGAGCGTGCGCTCTTGACGCGCGCCCAGCGCGAGCAGGCGAATCCGCGACGCGCCCTCCGCGACGGCGACCCAGGCCAGATCGGGTGTGGCGGCGATGGGCAGGCCCAGGGGGCGCTCTGGCTCACTATGCTGGGCGACGCGGCGCGGCGCGATGGCCCCCCGCAACGTCCGATGTGTCAGTTCCCAGAGCGTCAGCAGCGACCGCTTAGGTCCCTGGGGCGCGGTCGCCGCGGCGAAGGTCAGCAGCATGCGGCCATTGGCCGCGAGCAGACGCGCTCGCACGCGCCAGCTTCCCTGGGCATCGGCGCGCCCGAATCTGCCGTTCGACTCGGTGCTGTGCAGCGGATTGGCCCACGCTGGCAAGATCGGCCCCGCGAGCGGGCGATAGTAGATCGCGCTGCCGCCCCGCCCCGCGTGTGCCCAGCGAAACGGGTCCTCGTCAGCCAGGGCCAGCGGCGCGTCAGGCAAGGCCAGACAGGCGAACGCGGGATCATCGGCCAGGGCGACATCGAGCAGATCGCTGGGCGCGGAGATCGCCGTATTCCAGAGGCTCTGGCCACTCTCCACCCGCCAGATGCGCAGGCCGAGCGCGAAGCCCCAGGCGGCGGCCAGCGCCCCGCTCGGCGAGAGCCGCACATCTTGCAAGACGCCGACACCCGCGCGCGTGCCGAAGTCGAGGGTGGCGAGCGCCTCGCCATTCGCGACCTCACGCACCACGACACGCCCATCAATCAGGCCCAGACTGGCCCGCGTGCCATCCCGCGACAGGGCCAGCGCCACAATGGGCAGCGGTGGCGCTTCCAGCGTCGCCACGCGCCCCAGCGGTCCAGGGCCAGCGCGCACGGAGCTGGTGCGGGGCGCCACCGGCGCGGCGGATGGCTCAGCCGTCGTGGTCGGCGCCCCCCGTGCTGGGGCCGGGGGATGCGTCGGAGCAATGCCATGGCGCTCGTCATAGGCGCGACGCTGCTCCGGATCGCCCAACACCTGATAGGCGGCGTTGAGCGATTGCATGCGCTCCAGGCTGCCCGGTCCGGCGATGTCAGGGTGATAGCGTCGTGCCAGCCGCCGATAGGCCAGCCGGATCGCCGCCTCATCCGCGGTGGGGAGGATCCCCAGGACCGTGTAGTAATCTGGCTCTTGCGCCATAGCCCATCCTTGCGTGCTAGCGCCCCAGCGCTCGCTCCATAAACGCGGCGAGCTTCGCCTCATCCAGCCGACCATCGGTGCGAACACCGCCGCAG
>JADMIN010000869.1 GCA_015478575.1 Ktedonobacterales bacterium
TGGCTGGCCCACGGGCTGGAACGGTCGAGCGCGCGCCGTGCGCTGACCCGCTGGAGGCCGTGCGCACCGAACTGGAGCGGCGCCCGCGGGTGGAACTGCCTGGCCTGCCGCGCTTCTCTGGCGGGGCCGTTGGCTACCTGGGCTACGAGGTAGCCGCGCGCTACGAGCCGACGGTGCCGATCCCGGCGCATGACCCGCTTGGGCTGCCCGACGCCGTCTTTCTCTTCTGCGACACACTGCTCATCTTCGACCACGCGCGCCATACCGCGCGGCTCCTCACCCACACCGACCGCGCGGCCACCGAGGGCGACGAGGAGCGGGCGCTGGCCGAGGCCCAGGCGCGGCTCAATCAGATGGAGCGGCGGCTGCGGCGGGCGGTGCCCCGCCATCCCCCTTCTCCGCTGTCCGGGCCAGGCAAGGGGACCAGCGGGCGAGACACCGCCACCCCT
This sequence comes from Ktedonobacterales bacterium, assembly GCA_015478575.1. GTDB lineage: Bacteria > Chloroflexota > Ktedonobacteria > Ktedonobacterales > JADMIN01 > JADMIN01. Next base: position 450 of record JADMIN010000869.1, read on the forward strand.
CGCCCCACGGCGAGCAAGGCGGGAAGTGAGGCCGTTCACCCAGGAGACGAGGGGGGCGGGTTAGCCTCGCGCGCGGCATATGAGGGCGCGGTGCGACACATCCAGGAACATGTCCGCGCGGGGGATTGCTTCCAAGTGGTGCCTTCGCGCCGACTGGCCCGCCCGACCAGCGCGCATCCCTTCGATGTCTATCGCGCGCTACGCTCCATCAATCCGTCGCCGTACATGTTCTACCTCGCGCTGGGCGACTTCGCGGTGGTCGGCGCCTCGCCAGAACTGCTTGTGCGGGTCGAGCGGGGCGAGGTTGCGCTCCACCCCATCGCTGGGACACGCCGCCGTGATGCCGATCCCGCACGCGATGCCGCGCTGGAGGCTGAGCTACGCGCTGACCCAAAAGAGCGTGCCGAGCACATCATGCTGGTGGACTTGGGACGCAACGACGTTGGGCGCGTCAGTGAGCCGGGCAGCGTCCGCGTCACCCAATTGCTGGATATCGAGCGCTACTCACACGTCATGCACCTCGTCTCGCATGTCACGGGACGCCTGCGCGCCGACCTCACCGCGTATGACGCGCTGCGGGCGGGCTTCCCCGCGGGGACGCTCACCGGAGCACCCAAGGTACGCGCCATGCGGATCATCGCGGAGTTGGAGGGCCAGCGGCGCGGCGTCTACGGCGGCGCGGTCGGCTATCTCGGCTTTGATGGCAACCTGGATACCTGCATCGCCATTCGCACACTGGTCCTCAAGGGGGGCGTGGCCTATGCTCAGGCGGGTGGTGGGATCGTCGCGGATTCGCTCCCAGCGGCGGAGTTTCAGGAGACGGAGAACAAGCTTGGCGCGGTGCTGCGCGCGCTAGAGG
>JADMIN010000139.1 GCA_015478575.1 Ktedonobacterales bacterium
TGGCCCTGCTGGCGCTCGCGCAACAGTCGAAAGAGTACACGGTCCCGCAGGCGCAGATACTCTTTGAAGGAGGTCACGACGATGCTGCGCAGGCCGGCTTCCTCCGTGATGGCCTTCACCGTGGGATAGTAGCGGCTGAGGCAGACAGCGATGACCGCGCCGCTGTCGCGAATCTGTGCCAGCAGTTCCTCGCGCGTGGCGGTGATGCTGGCGAAAACCACGACGCCTCCTGCCTTGAGCGTGCCATAGTAGGCGATCACCGCCTGGGGGGTATTCGGCAGCAGGATCAGCACGCGCTCACCCGGTCGCAGGCCGATGCGCTGAAGCCCATGGGCGAAGCGGTTGGCTTGGCGCTCCAGCACTCTGTAGGTGAACGTCCGGTCGTAGAAGATCAGCGCGGGGCGGTTGGGATAGAGGCGCGCGGCGACCTCCAGCCCGCGCGGGACGGGTGCGACTGGTGGCTCGATGCGATAGGGGGTGCGGCTATCGTAGAATTTGAGCCAGGGGCGCGCGCGCTCCAACTCTTGGCGCTCGCGACGGCGGCGCTGGCGCTCCTCGGTCAGCGGCGGCGGCCCGATGAAGCGTTCGATAGCACGGTTGACGGCATCGGGGCGCTCGACCATCACCTGATGCGCGGAGACCGGGATGGTGATCTCCTGGGCGTTGGGAATGAGGTGGGCCACCTCGCGGTAGGCTTCCGGGCGAAAGAGCAAGTCGCGCTGGCCCAGAATCACCAGTGTTGGCACGGCGATCTGTTTGAAATACGCCGAGCCGTCGAAGCGGGTGAGGGCGTTGCGGTTCCAACTCTTGACCACATAGGAGGGTGGGTAGACGCGCAGTGGCCGGAGCAGTTGCCGCGCTGCCCGTAGCAGTGGCTCTGGCGCCCACAGGGCGATGCGGGAGGTCAGGCGCAACTGGAAGCGCACAGGCGAGGCAATGAGCACCAGCTTCTCCACACGGCCCGGATAGGCCTGCATGAAGTACGCCGCCAGCGCCCCACCAAAGGAGTGAGCGAGGAGGATGAAGTGTTTCGGCACCTCGAGAATCGCCAGTGCCATCTGGATGTCTTCGGCCAGCTCATCGAGCGTGTAGCGACTGTGCGGAGCGTCGGAGAGACCGTGGCCGCGCAGGTCGAGGGCGATGACGCGGTTCTCGTCGGAGAAGTACTCGACTTGATAGCGCCAGTGGGCGGCACGACCCCCAAAACCGTGGATGCAGACGAGGGTGCGCAGGGCGTCGCGTGGCCCGGCGTCAATCACGTTGAGCATGATGGGGCGTTTGCCCTGCTGCGTCGCCGGGAGCCTGATCATGCGGCGGTAGAGATCAATATCGGTCGCCATCGCGCCTACTCCTGCTGTGGGGCCGTTGCCTGGAAGGCCAGTACGCGGAGCGGCATCCAGCCGCGGCCCTCACCACGCTCTCTGCCAGACACTTCGCAGCGCACAGGCGCGCATGGGCCTCGCCCTCTGGTCCGCGCACAGTATAGCGCGAATCGGGGTGGGTGGGTATCTCCAGCACCACACCACACACAGTGGGCATTGTGGCAATGAGCGCCTGCGCAGAGTCTCGCTGGAAGCCGAAATCATCGGCACGGCGAAGAGGCCGCGCGCCGCGATAGGATACCGGCCCTGGCAGGCGGCGCACCTCCGCATCGAATAGGAAGACGCGCACACGAGGCCGCGGTAAATACGGGCGCGCGTAGGCGTCATCATAGGTGTGCATCCCAAGGCCCTACCCCAAGGGAGCGGCACACTTCACCTGCTCGGCTCAGTCGGCGATCAACCTCGCTGGTAGCTAGCCCGCCGTGCCGAGCGGGCTTTCCTTGTCGGCGTGGTGCTTCAGTTGGCGCGAGCACCATCTGGCAGGATATCGTGCTCCATTAGGCCCAGATTGCCCCGTACTTCTACGGATTTTTGAGGCTGCCCCTCGGAATTGTGATGTCGGACATTGCCTGACGCCGCATAAAGCGTCTATTGCTGTTAGTGGCGGGCCGCCCTGCGCAGGCGTGCCCGATGATCCTCCGCGCGCGCCCAGCGATAGCGGCTATGCTCGGCATGAGCCGGGAGGGGAGTACCACAATGGATCAGCAAGTATACGATGCGGGAGAAACTCGCGGGACGGCGTCTCGTAGCGTGGCAGGCAGGCGCGGGCGACTGCCCCTCCTGGCGCTGGCGCTGGCGACGCTGCTGCCAATACTGAGCGCCTGTAGCTCGACAGGCAGTGGACCGACAGGCGGCACGCCGACACCGACCGCCACGGCGACCGCGACACCGACCGCCACGGCGACCGCGACACCGACCGCCACGGCGACTAGCGCCGCCAACATTCCTGTCAAGGTCTACTTCTCAAAGCATCCTGAGTCGGATTCGGACCCCAACGCCGTCTTCCCGGTGGATCGTGTCTCGCCGACCCTGGGTGTGGCGACCTATGCTATTCAGCAACTCATCGCGGGTCCACGGCCATCAGAGGCGAGCGCGGGCTATTTTACGGAGTTGAAGGGGGCACTGAGTGGCTCCTCCAACTGCGGCGGCGCCGACTTTACGATTACGCTCAACATGCGGGGCACCACGCCAAAGCAGGGTACGGCGACCCTGCGGTTCTGCCGCACGACTTCGCTGCCAGGCGACCTATCGGGTGGGCGGATCCGGGCCGAGATTGACCGGACGCTGCGACAGTTCCCGACCATCACAGCGGATGTTATCCTGGATAGCACGGGGCATTGCTTCGATGACCTGAGTGGCATGGATATGTGCCTGCACTAGCAGCCCGATCATGTGCCCTTCCAACAGGTCTCCCAATGTGCCTTCAAGTCGCGCGAGGGGGCATGAGTGGCCGGGCGGTGTCATGCATGCCAGGAGAGGGGAGATGCGGCGTGCCGTCTCCCCGCGGCGACGTGTGCCCAATTCGCGGGGAGGCGTGGTGGGTGTGACCCACGTCATAGCCTATGGGTGGCCGTTTCGCTACAACAGAGTGGCGGGCGGCTTTCGCGGCGCGATCAGCCAGCAGGGGGAAGACGTGACCAGCGGCGCGGTCGTGCGTGTTAGATATGCATGAACATCTATCTTCTGGATGAGTGGAATGCGTCTCGATGAATAAGCGCGAGAAGCGGCCGGATGGCATAGCGGCGCGCCGACAGCGGGCGGCGGCGCGGGCGACGGCACGAGCGACGGCACGAGCGACGGCACGAGCGGCGGCGGCGCGGGCAGATGGAATGGCTGGGGGGGTGCGGAGGAGCATGGAGGAGAATACCAGCCTGGGGGCGCAACGGGGCGGGGGCATTCCCGCTCTCGTAGCGGGGGATATCGCGGATGCGCCGACAGCGACGGATGTGCCTGTGGCGTGGCTGCCAGCGCGCGGTGACTGGCGGCTCAAGAACAGCCACCGTGTGCGGATGCGTCTCACGCGCCGTCTGCGCCGTCGCACGCGATACGGGCCGTGGATCACTGGCGCGACGATCGCCGTGCTCATCACGCTGCTCGTGCCGAGCCTGTTCGCCATCGCCAGCGCCATGAGCGACTATTCCAACGTGCGGATGCTCGGTCAGGCGGGCCTACGCCACCTGCTGGCGGCGAAGGACGATCTCGCCAGCCTTGCCACGCTCGGCCAGGCGTTCAGTCTACCCTCCGGTGGCAGCGGCAGCGCTGCCGGAAGTGCCCCCTATACCCTGCTCGTCCAGCGCCAGCCCGGCACGTTCGATCAGGCACAGGTGAGCATCCAGCCAGGACCGAAACTGCGAAAGGCTGGCGTCAAAGCGGCCAGCTACGGTGGAATCCTCAGCGCGAATACGCTAGTTACCGCTGGCGGGCAACCGGCGCCCAAAGCCACGCCAGTGCCCAAGGCGACGCCGACGCCGACGCCCAAAGCGGGGAGCGCCAGCACGGCAACGGGCAGCCTCTTCCCCGACCCGCGGACATTGCAGGCGGCTAAGGCTGAGTGCCAGATCGCGCAGCAGGACTTCTCGCAGTTGCGGAATCGGCTCAATCGCCTCGGCTGGGCACTCACCGTAGCGCAGGGCCTTCCTCCTGTTGGCGGCCAACTCGATACCGCGCGGGTTTTGGCTGATATCGGCTACGATGCCTCGACGCTCGGCCTGCTGTATTCCAGTGCGGCGTTGCCGCTGCTGACGAAGCTGCACGGCGCGTCACTGACTGGCAACCAAGCACTGCTGAGTCAGGCGGATATCAGCGGCTTACGGGGTGTGATCGCGCAGTCACAGCCGCTCTTCGCGACCCTCCAGCAGAGTCTCGGTGCGGTTAGCGTGGATACCCTGCCAGTAAGCGATGCGCAGAAGGCCGAGTTCAGCGCGGTGAAGGTGGCGCTGCCACGGGTGCGTGGCGGGCTTACGCAGGCCAGCCAGTGGCTCGGCGTCGTCGGGTGGCTGCTGGGCACTGATGCGCCACGCAACTTGCTGCTACAGACGCTCGATCGCAGCGAGTTGCGCGCCAACGGTGGGTTCGCGGGCGACTTCGGCATCCTCACCATCAGCAATGGGAAGATCGCGCCCTTCACCCTGGTGCCGGTCGCGCGGACGGATTACTCCTCGCCAGGGCGTTGGTACGATGGCTGGGACTATCGCCGGCGGCCACCGAGCACGTACTCCTGGTGGCCGATTGGCGATTGGGGATTGCGCGACGCCAACCTCTCGCCGGACTTTCCCACCACCGCCCGGCTCGTGATGGGCGCCTTTCAGGGCGAGTGTGGAGCGGCCTGCCAGAGCGCGGGCGTGCCCAACACGGTGGATGGCGTCATCAACATCACGCCAGTGGCCATCGAGCATCTACTCCAACTGACCGGCCCGCTGGTCATACCGGAGTATAACGAGACGATCACCGCGGATAACCTCGAATACAAGCTCCACTATTACTCGCTGCAACGCGCGGATGGAACGCAGCCACCATCATCGGAAAGCAGCGGTGTCGTCAATGACCGCAAAGCCTTCCTCTATCTCTTCGGCCATCTGCTGGAGACGCGCCTGCGGCAGACGCCACAGAGCCAGTTCATGCCGCTGGTGCGCCAGCTCTTGGCCGATGTCAAGGCCAAAGACATCCAGATCTATCTCAACAACCAGACGGCGGAGGGGCTGCTGGCGAAGCTAGGGATGGCGGGCACGGTAGATACCACTCCAGGGGTGGATGGCTTCTTCGTGGTGCAGACAAATATCAGCGCCGCCAAGGCCAATCCTTGCGTGAGCCTCTCAGAGACGGATAGCGTGAGCCTCGACGATCAGGGTGGGGCGACGCATCAACTGACCATCTCGATGTACCACGTAGTCGGCGCGTGCGACCCCTGGTACCAGGAGTTCACGACGTATCATGCCTACATGCGTATCTACGTGCCTCCACAGGCGCGGCTTCAGAGCGCCGATGGCTTCGACACCAACCAGCGGCTGTGCGTAACGACTTGCTCGCCTACTCCCTATCCTGGCGGAGAACTCATCTGCCCACCTGGCAGATATACGCCCGGCCTGCATACCAACAACATTCAGCCGATGGGCGCCGATGCCGGCGTGCTAGATAAGCTAGGTGGACCCACACAGACGACCAGCGATGTGCCCGGCCGCGCGATGTGGGGCGGCTTCGTGGTCATCCCACCCTACTGTACCGCCAACCTCACGCTCTCGTGGTATGTGCCACATATCGTGCGAGTGCCAGGGGCACCGGCGCCAGCGGCCACACCCACGTCAAGCGCGGCCACGGAGACGACCAGCGGAATGCCTCCCTTGGCGCTGCGTTCGCGCGGGTAGCAGGCGGCGGCGTAGCCTCAGCCTGGACGCGCCAGTGGCGCCAAGCCCTTATAGAGACGGCGCGGTTCGGCGCGACCGCGGCGCACATGGCCGCCCAGTTGCTTCGGCTCGCCGCGATGGGATGCTCAGCATCATCCATAGGTCTCCGCTTTCATGGCCTTCAGCGGCGTGGCGAGATGTTGCTGGGCACCGCCGTGCCGATCTGGTTCTGGGGCGGGCGCGAGCCAGAAGATGCTCTCCAGCGGTTGATCGAAGTAGGCGGCCAGCCGGAGTGCCAGCTCAATGGAGGGCACGTAGCGACCCACCTCCAGCGCCAGAATGGTATGGCGCGTCACGTCGAGGTCGCGGGCCAGCTGCTCCTGCGTCAGACCATAGCCCTGCCGCAGCTCGCGCAGACGATTAGCCACACTGCTCTTCACCACGACAGCCCTCCGAAGCGCTCGTTCACCGCATTGACTTACTGGCGCGCCAGCACTTCCTCGCGCCGCCACGTGGCCGCGCTCACCGTGATCAACACGACATCCGCTATCACGACGCCCACCACCGCGGCGAACATGGCCCCTGGCCCCCAACTCTGCATTTTGAACGCGAGGCCAAAGAGCGCGAACATGACGGGTAGGATCGCTAGCCCACCGATCTGCTGAGCGGTGTTGAACGTGCGCACCCGCGATGAGATGAGGCTCGAGACCGCTGCCGCGAAGACCGCATATGCCGGTACGAGGAGCGCCAGCGCCACCGTCAGCGCGGTGGGCAGCAGCCGGAGCGTATCACGCCCGACCGCCAGCGCGATCTCACCTAGATAACCTACGCAGGCGACAACTGAGAAGAGAATAGCCGGCAACACGGCGCCGAGTACCTTGCCACCGAAGATGGTGACGTTCGAGGCCGGTGCGGCGAGCAGCGGTGTCAGGCTGCCTTGCTCCTTCTCGCCAGCGAACTGCCCCGCGGCGATACCCACGGCGGCGCTGGAGGGCAGCAGGCC
>JADMIN010000140.1 GCA_015478575.1 Ktedonobacterales bacterium
GCGCTACGATACGTGCGCTACGATACGTGCGCTACGATACGTGCGCTACGATACGGCAGTGGCGCCAGAGGGCGCGTGGCTGGAAGAGAGGAACGGGCGATGTCGCGACAGAATATCAGCTCAGGGGCGCCATGGGAGGCGGTGGTCGGCTACTCGCGGGCCGTGCGCGTCGGTTCGCTGGTCCACGTGGCGGGAACGACCGCCACGGATAGCACGGGAAACGTCATTGGCGCGGGCGATGCCTATGCGCAGACACTCCAAGCGTTGCGCAACATCGAGGCGGCGCTGCTCGCGGCGGGCGCGAGCCTGCGTGATGTCGTGCGTACGCGCATGTATGTGACCAACATCGCCGATTGGGAGCGGATTGGCCGCGCGCATGGTGAGGTCTTCCGCGACATTCGCCCCGCCGCGACAATGGTCGAGGTGCGTCGGCTGATTGGTCCGACGATGCTCATCGAGATCGAGGCGGAAGCAATTCTGGATGAGCCAGGTCCCCACGACCCGTGAGAGGACGGGTAGGTGACGGCTCGCGGGGCACGCGCTACCGCCCGCGGCCAGCCACGATAACGCGCGCTGGCCGCGCTGGATGGTGTTGGGTGCCGCCTGGGGCCATGGCCTAGGTAGTTCCCGTCGGCACATGCCACCCAGACGGCGTCGCGTGGCTAACGCTCGATCGGCTCAGGAACACGCCGCGGTGGTTGAGAATCCGTCGCGTTCTGCCGACTCTCCACCAGATGTTGCGCGGTGCCGACCAACTGCTCGACACGCTGTTTGACCGCGGCCAGATTGATGCCCCAGCCGAGACCGATGACATGTGGCGTGACGAGTTCGTCGCTGCTCGGATTCCAATACTCGTTCGCGATCTCGCCCCATTCGGGCACGCGGAAATTGTAGGGAACGCCCGCGATCGTGCCCTTCCACGTGCGCTCTGCCGGAGCTTTCTTGAGCTCCTGGCTGACGGCCGCCGCGGCCAAGCCGGAGAGTATTCCGGCGGAAAACCAAGTGAACTTACCCATGTGTCGCTAGCCCTCCATACCATAGTTCCTTCGATGGGGAACTCCCCCACGCGCCCGACCCTCTCGTAATGAAGCATACGCTTGGCGGCGTGTGTGCGTTACAGCGCAGGACGAGAGTCACTGGTCGAGCGTATGGCACGTCCCCTTCCCCATGATCCGCCGCGCGGGAACGCGCGCTGCCGCTTTGCATTCCACTGTACCTTACCAGGTGAGCAAAAGAAGCCCAGCGAGCCTTGGATGTCGCACGATGCGTGCCGTTTCGCTCCCCACGCGGTAGGGAGATCAGATGTTCCGCTGGAGCTAGGTAAGATGCCCTGCCAGCCAGGGCACGACCAGCGTATGGCTCGCGTGCGGCCTGTGGAGCACGGCCTGTGGAGCACGGCCTGTGGAGCGCGGCCTGTGGAGCGCGCGGCGCGAGCGGGGGCCTGGTGATTGCCGCATGCCCCTCACCTGGATCGCTCCGCCTCCCCGATGCGCCGAAGACAGCATACCACGTGGGTGGGGTGAACAGCAGGCGCACAGCAGGCGCCGCTGCGCTCCGAGCTGAACGCGACCGCTGGGGCCGTTATGGCAGCAGTGGCAGCGATTGGGCGGATACCGTGCGTCGGGCGCGCTGGCCGCCGCTGAGCGCGGTGGCCACGAAGACGACGCGGTGCTCTGGCGAGGGGCCGTGCGCACGCAGGGCCGCTAGGTGATGGGCGGTGCCATAGCCAGCGTTGGTATTCCAGCCGAAGACGGTATAGCGCGTGTGGAGGCCTGCCATGAGGGCATCGCGATGGGCCTTGGCGACGAGTGAGGCGGCGGAGACCGCGGGCACCAGGCTATCCGCCCGCACTAGGCAGCGCACACGCGCGGCGCGCTCCGCTGGCGCGGGGGGGCGCACGCGGCCATCCACCACATATTCATCGGCGTGAATGGCCGCGATCAGGTGATAGAATGCCTCACGGTTGGCCCAGCCGATACCGTGTAGGTTGATCTCGCTCACCGCGATTTCGGCGACCTCCAGCGCGAGGGCATGCCGCCGGATCGCCGCGGCCAGCGCGACCCGCCGGGCGCGCGGGACGGTTTTTGAGTCGCGCAGGAAGCGCGCGAGCGGCCCCAGCCGCGTCACGATATCGTCGGGCAGCACGACCGCCGCGGCCACGAGTGGACCCGCGAGCGCGCCACGCCCCACCTCATCTAGCCCGCAGCGAAGCAGCGGACACGGTGGCAAAGCGAGCGGCAGCCGCTGCTCCGCGGGGGCATCGTCGCGTGGCGGGCGGGCGGGCACTGGCTCCTCCATGCGTGTGGCGCGGGCAGAGCGTCCAAATAGCAATGCGGAGGCTTGCCGACGTGTGCCGGGTGCCTCCGCTGCGCTGGCTGTGGTATTGGGCGATGCGTTGCCGCGCGTGAGCGAGACCGTGAGCTAGACGCGGCGCTCCTTGAGGCGAGCCGCCTTGCCACGCAAGCCACGCATGTAATAGAGGTTCTTGCGCCGCACGACCGCGTGCCGCACGACCTCGACCTTCTCGATGCGAGGCGAGTGGGCCAGGAATTTGCGCTCGACCCCGATGCTATGGGCGATACGACGCACGGTGAAGGCCCGATTGGTGCCCACGCCGTGCAGTCGGATGACAATGCCCTCGAAGATCTGGATACGCTCACGTGCGCCCTCGACCACCTTGAGGTGGACGCGCACGGTATCGCCAGACTCGATTGTAGGAATATCGGTCCGCAGGTGTGCTTCCTCGACGGCCCGAATCAACGGTGCTACCGACATGTCGCGCTCCTCATTATAGAATGCCAACGCCTAGTATACCATGCCGCCACGTTCCCACGCAACCACTTTTTATTCCCGCTGTGCTCATGCGGGATAGCGTGCCCTTCGTGTGTCACAATGGCGCGGCGGGTGGGCATCCAGCGTGGAGCGGATCGTGGGCCGCCCGTCGCCTACAGGGGGTCAGCGTAGGACTATCCACCATCTTCTCTGTGCCCTCTGTGCCCTTCGTGTTAGAATCCCCCATATCCCCGCTCGTGCCATCCGTCCGGCTTGTTGGCGGGTCCCCCTCTACTGCTTGTGGGTTGTGGGGGCGGCGCGATGAAGCTCCGCGCCTCGTGTGGCGCGCGTGCGTAATTAGAGAAGAACAGTGAGCAGCGAGAGGCAGAGCGCGCATGGAAGAGAATCTCCGCATCCCTGGCCCGACGCCCATCCCGCCGCCAGTCGCCGCGGCACTCGCCCGCCCGATGATCAACCACCGTGGTCCCGCGTTCGCCGAGCTCCTGCGCCGCGTGACCGATCACCTGCGCTTCTTCTTTCAGACGGATCAGCCCGTGCTGGGGTTTCCCGCGTCGGGAACCGGCGCGATGGAGGCCGCGGTCGTCAACAGCTTCTCGCCCGGCGATGAAGTATTGGCCGTCACCATCGGCGTCTTTGGCAACCGCCTCGCGAAGACCGCCGAACTCTTCGGCTTGCGCGTGACACGCATGGAGGTGCCCTGGGGGCAGGCCGCCGACCCCCAGGCCGTCGCCCAGCGGCTCGCGGAACTCCCCAACGCCCGTGGCGTGCTGGTGACGCACAACGAGACCTCGACCGGCGTGACCAACGATCTGCGCGCCATTGCCCAAGCGGCGCGTGCCAAGCGCTCGGATATCCTCTTGATCGTGGATGCCGTCAGCTCGCTCGGTTGTGTAGACCTGCGTATGGACGAGTGGGATCTCGATGTCGTCTTCACTGGCTCGCAGAAGGGGTGGATGGTCCCGCCTGGCCTCGCCATGATCGCTGCCAGCGAGCGTGGCTGGGCCGCGACGGCGCGGGCGACCCTGCCGCGCTACTACTGGGATTTTCGGCGCGCGCGCGCGTCGCTAGAGAAGGGCCAGACGCCGTATACGCCCCCTGTCAGCATTTATTTCGGGCTGGATGTCGCCCTCCAGATGATGCGTGACGAGGGGCGTGAAGCCATCTTTGCGCGTCACCAGGCGGTCGCCGATTTGACGCGCGCCCGCGCGCGCGCGCTGGGCCTGCGCCTCTTCGCTGAGCTAGCGCACGCCTCGAATACCGTGACCGCGTTGCGCGTCCCGGAGGGAGGAGATGGCAAGGCATTGACCAAAGCCTTGCGCGAGCGTGAGGGCGTGGTGATCGCTGGCGGGCAGGAGCGGCTGGAAGGCCAGATTCTCCGCATTGGTCACCTCGGCTACGTCCACGAAGCGGATATCACCGCGTGCATGGACGCGCTGGAGCGCCAACTCGTGGCGGTCGGCTACTCCCTGCCCGTCGGCTCAAGCGGCCTGGCGCGCGGGGAGTAGCCGCGAGGAGTAGCCGCGAGGAGTAGCCGCGGGGAGTAGCCGCGGGGAGTAGCCGCGAGCGGCAAGGCCGCCATGGCAAGAGAGGGAGCGTCGCGCATGGCCAGAGAAGACCAGCGGAGGGAGCGGGCGTCGCACAGCGAGCGCCCGCGCATCCTCGTCGCCGACCCCATCGCGCATGAGGGCGTGGCGTATCTGCGCGGCTTCGCTGAGGTGGATGAGCGATCTGGCCTCAGCGCGGCGGCACTCAGCGAGTTGATGCCGCACTACGATGCCCTGGTGGTGCGCAGCGAGACGAAAGTGACCGCCGCGGTGATCGCCGCGGGCGCGCGGCTGCGCGCGATTGGGCGAGCCGGCGTCGGTGTGGATAACATTGATGTCGAAGCGGCCACTCGGCGTGGCATTGTCGTCGTCAACTCACCGACTGGCAACATCGTCGCCGCCGCCGAGCATACCATCGCCCTGCTGCTGTCCCTCGCGCGCCACATTCCCACCGCCAACGCCGCGTTGCGCGTTGGGCGCTGGGACCGCGCGAAGTACGTTGGCACGGAGGTGCGTGGCAAGACCTTGGGCATCGTGGGCTTGGGCAAGGTCGGCGCCGAGGTGGCACGGCGCGCGGGTGAGGGGGGGTTGGGCATGCGCCTGATCGCGACTGATCCCTATGCCTCGCCAGAGACGGCGCGTAAGCTCAACGCTGAGCTGGTCTCCCTCGATGAGGTGCTGGCTCAGGCCGACTTCCTCACCGTGCATACGGTGCTGACCGCCGGCACTCGTGGGCTGCTCGGCGTGGAGGAGTTGGCGCGCATGAAGCCCAGCGCTCGCGTCATCAACTGCGCGCGCGGCGGCATCATCGAGGAAAAGGCGCTGCTTGACGCGCTCGCCGCTGGGCAGCTCGCTGGCGCGGCGCTCGACGTCTTCACTCAGGAGCCGCCGGGCGAGGATCCGACGCTCCATGCGCTAATCGAGCACCCGCGTGTCATCACGACACCGCACCTGGGCGCCTCAACTGAGGAGGCGCAAGTGCTGGTGGCGCTGGACGTGGCGGAGCAGTTGGCGGAGATCCTGCGTGGCGGGGCGGCACGCGCCGCTGTCAACGCGCCGCTGATTCTGCCAGAGACGCTGCGCCAGCTCCAGCCATGGATGGCGCTGATCGAACAGCTGGGCCGACTCTACACGCAGTTGCATCCTGGACGGCTGCATCCCGCCGAGCTGAGCATCGCGGGCGAGATCGCGCTGTACGACACCCGTCCGCTGACCGCGGCGCTCGTCAAGGGGCTGCTGGAGTCAGTCTCCGAGGCGCATGTCAATCTGGTCAACGCCCCTGTGCTGGCCAAGGATTGGGGGCTGGAGATCAGGGAGAGCCGCTCGACGGAGCGGGAGCAGTATGCCAATCTGGTGATGCTGCGGGTGAGCGCCGACGGCTCTGAGGCGCCGGCCAGCGTGCTTGGCGCGACGATCACCTGGGGTGAGGAGCGCGTGGTGCGTGTGGATCAGTACGCGACAGATTTTGTGCCCATGGGACACATCCTCATCTGTCGCAATGTGGACCGCCCCGGCATGATTGGCACGGTGGGGACGATTCTGGGCGAGGCGGGCGTGAATATCGGCCACATGGATGTTGGGCCGCTCGCCGCCGCGGGCGGTGGGCACAGCCGCGGGCGTGGCGGCGGCGAGGCGCTGATGGTGCTCTCGCTGGATGAGGCGGTGCCCGCGGATGCGCTGGAACGCATCAAGGCGGCGACGGATATCTCAGGCGTGACGAGCGTGGTGCTGTAGAGCGCGCCTTTCGCTTGCGCCTAATACCGTATTGGACACCGTCGCGGCTCTGGCAAGCAGGCCTAGGTGGTTGAATAGTTTCGGTGGGTTAAGTGGTAGGGATTGCTGACCTCTCTGCCACGCCACTTCGCCTCCCAGACGGAGGTGGCATCGGTGCGGTAGAATACTCGTGTGAATGGCTTCCCCACGCCCGTGGGGGTGAACCGGTTGCCGTTTGAGGGGTCATACCGGCGACTGCCTGATCCCCACGCCCGTGGGGGTGAACCGCCGCCGAAATAGCCGACCTCGACGTAGGTGCCGCGATCCCCACGCCCGTGGAGGTGAACCATCGGTGGTGTGCTCGGGTATCCGGCCCCCTCCCGCGATCCCCACGCCCGTGGGGGTGAACCGAGCGCAGCGAAAAAGAACGACGACGATGGCGGCGCGATCCCCAGTTTGTGATGGAACCAACCTGAGGCAGCAGGGCTTGTGCCTTGTCGAGGGGCAAGAGAGACAGCTTCCTTCTGCTGGGAAGATCGCAGAGGCAACCACCAGCGTCTGCTAGAAGAAGGCGCTGGTGCAGATATGTTCCCCCTCCGCGGGTGATCCCAACCGAGCTAGCCAGCGGCCTTGGCCCCATTGCCCGCTCCGCGCCAGCGCCGTGGGCAACGCTC
>JADMIN010000870.1 GCA_015478575.1 Ktedonobacterales bacterium
GGACGGGGTCAGCTACTCGCTGCGCTTCCGCGCCACAGGCGCGCTGCTCCTGGCCCGCGCCTGGCAGACGGGCGCGATGGAGCCCACGGCCTGGATGGCGGATGTGTCCGACCAGGCGCTCGCCTCGGGCGCAGGCGGCCTGCGCGTGCTGTTGGAACCCGGCATCACCGTCACGGTGACCGCCTTTCGCGAGCTGGCCGCAGTCGGCCAGGGCCAGTGAAGCGGGAGAGAGGAGGACGTATGGAAGCGAGGGTACGCGCACTGATGACCAGGATCGCCACCTCCCTCTCGTGGCCGGGCACGCTTGTGCTCCTGCTCGATCTGGTCAATCCGCTGCGCGATCCCAGCCTGACGGTGGCGGCTGTCCTGACCTTCCTCGAAGAGGTCGGCCAGCCTGACAGCGTGTGGTGGGTCGCGGCGGTCGCGCTCATCAATCTGCTGGTCGTGCGGATCACCGTGCGACTGGTGACGCTGGCTGTACTTGGTTGTTTGCTTTTCTTTCGCTCCGGCAGGAACAGAAAAACCGCCGGGGCGGGAGTGGTCCAGGGAGAACGCACAATGGATCCTTACACGTTTACCTATCGCGATGTGCTCTTTCGCGTCTTCTTCGGCTATCCCAACCGCTACCACATGTACTACGGCATCCAGGCTGAGCGGAGCGGTGAACAGGCATACGGGTGGATCAGGTACGCCAGGCTCGACCTGGTGGAAGCGCAGATCGAGTGCCTGGAGTTCTTCGAGGGCGCGGGCTGGCTGCGCGCGGTCTTTGCCTCACCGGACGATAACGGCTGGGCGGTCACTCCCGCCTTTGGCCCGTCCTCGTGCCAATTCTCGGTCGCGCCGGAGGACGCCTTCCTGCTGAGGCTAGCCGAGTGGATGCTGGCGGACTACCGGCTGCGCTTCTACGACCTCGTCGCCCTGCTGGAAGCGGGCGACGAGCCACCAGCGGATTACCGCATCCTCTGGTACTACGAACTGTGTCGCGCCTGCGAGATCAACCCCTGCGAGGAACCCACGCCGCGCGAACTGGCCGCGGCCTTCCGGCTGGTGGAAGCGCACGCCTCCTTCGAGGTGCGCGAGCACGCGGCGCGCGAACGCCGGCAGGCGAAGCTGCAGCGCCGCGCCCTGGAGATGGGGCGCTGGAACTCCTGGGTGAGCCAGCACCTCCTCAACCTGGAGAAGACCAGTGTCTTTCCCATCGAGAAACTGCGCTCGGTGGGCTGCCCGGTGAACTTTGCGACCAGTTGCCATGACGTGGCCGTCTCCTACGAGCCCATCTGCCTGGATGGGAACCAGGGAACGGGC
>JADMIN010000871.1 GCA_015478575.1 Ktedonobacterales bacterium
GCATCTATCGCCCGCAGGCGTTCGGCGAGCGTCGTGAGCGGCCCTTCGGGCAACTGCCCCCGCGCATGCAGATCCAGCAACACGCCCGCGAGCTGCTCCACCAGGGCGGCGCGCTCACGTCGCATCAGCTCCACCTCGTGCTGGCGCGCGCTGCCGCGCCGTAGTTTATCCGCCTCCCAGGCGGCGCGTTCCATCGCGCCGCCCGCGGCGCGTTTGGCATTCTCGAACAGGTCTTGCATCTCTGACTACTCCTCCAGCGCGATCGCGTTCGCGTAGTGGCGCACCGCGACGAGCGCGCCCGCGGGGGTGAGTTGCACGGCCACCACATCAATGCGATAGGGCGCATCTTCGCGCGCGTGCTCGGCCAGATAGGCCAGCGACGCGGCAACGAGGTGCCGACGCTTGGCGGGCGTAATTGCCTCCTCTGGCGTGCCCATGCGCTCGCCGCGGCGGGTCTTCACTTCGACGAAGACGAGCGTCTCCGCCTCCTCCGCGATGAGATCAAGCTCGCCATAGGGGCAGCGCCAGTTGCGCTCGATGACGCGCATGCCCCGTGCCACCAGCCATGCCGCCGCCAGCCGCTCACCCCCGCTGCCCAAGGCAACGCGCCGCCGGTCTGGTGGCTTTGCCCCCCGTGACCTCGCCTCGCGTGCCGGAGTGGCCGGCCCACGCCCGCTCTCGTCCATATGCCGCGCCCCCTCTTGAAGAATACGCGAGATGCCCATGCGCGGTGGCAAGACCAAAGCAAGACCAAGACAAGACCAAGGCCAGCCACCACTCGCAGTGTAGCATGGCGGCTCTCGCTCAGGACCTTGGTCCTGGCCCGGTTGTCTGTCTGCTGACGGGAAGGTGAGCGCTATGCGTTCCACCTCTCGGAGGGTGGCCTCGCGCGCCTGGTCTGCGCGCATCGCCCTGACAATAGCTGAGAAACAGAGGATGGGCATGAATACATTTGAGGCGGCGAGAAGTGAGGCGACGGAAAGCGCGCCCGCGCTCGTCTTCGTGCATGGCTCCGGCGACAATGCGCGCGTCTGGGACGAGACGCTCCAGCGCCTGCCGGGCTATACCACCGTGGCGCTGGATCTGCCAGGGCACGGGACGCTGGTGGAGCGCCCCGGCCCCGCGCACATGAGTGTGGCGGATTATGCCGATGCTGTGCGCGCGGAACTGACACGGCGCGGCCTGAAGAGTGTCTGTCTGGTGGGGCACTCGCTGGGCAGCGCCATCGCGCTGCGGCTGGCCGTGGAGCATCCCGCGCTGGTGCGCCGTCTGGCGCTGGCGGGGGCGGGGGCGCGCCTGCGAG
>JADMIN010000872.1 GCA_015478575.1 Ktedonobacterales bacterium
CGTGATCTCGGCGCTGCCGCAGTGCGCGCAGGCGTCAGGATCGATGCGGCTGACGGTCATCTGGCCGCAGGTCGCGCAATACCAGGCGGGAATGCGATGGCCCCACCACAACTGGCGCGAGATGTTCCAGTCGCGGATGTTGGTCATCCAGTCCATGTACGTTTTCTCGAAACGTTCGGGGACAATGTTGATCTGGCCATACTTGACGGCGTTGATCGCGGGTCCGGCGAGCGGGGCCATCTTGACGAACCACTGCTTGGAGATCAGCGGCTCGATGACGGTGTCGCAGCGCTCGCAGTGCCCCAGCGGCACGGTGTAGTCCTCGCGCTTGACGATGCGGCCCAGCGCTTCCAGGTCCGCCAGCACCCGTCGGCGCGCCTCATAGCGGTCCAGCCCGGCGAATTTGCCCGCTTCCTCGGTCATCTGGGCGTCGAAGCCGATGACCTGAATCTGGGGCAGATCGTGGCGCTGGCCGATCTCGAAATCGGTCGGGTCGTGGGCGGGCGTGACCTTGACCGCGCCCGTGCCGAAGCTCATTTCCACGGCGTCATCGGCGATGATCGGGATGGGCCGCCCCATCAGCGGCAAAATGGCGTTGCGCCCGATGAGGTCTTGGTACCGCCCGTCGTCGGGATGGACGGCGATGGCGGTGTCGCCCAGCATCGTTTCGGGGCGCGTGGTGGCGACGACGATCTCACGCCCTTCCGGCGGATCGCCTTCCAGCGGTTCGAGCGGATAGCTGATCGACGTGAGCGCCCCCGGCGTGTCGCGCGTGATGACCTCAAGGTCCGAGATGGTACTCATGCAGCGCGGGCACCAGTTGATGATGCGCTCGCCGCGATAGGCCAGCCCCTCTTCATACAGGCGGACGAAAACTTCGCGGACGGCGCGCGACAGCCCTTCATCCAGCGTGAAGCGCTCGCGGTCCCAATCGTAGGACGCGCCGAAACGGCGGTGCTGCGCCTGGATGCGTTTTTTGTATTCCGCAACCCAGTCCCAGACGCGCGCGACAAACGGTTCGCGCCCCATCTGGTGGCGGTTCGCGCCTTCCTGCGCGATGTGCTTTTCGACGACGTTTTGGGTGGCGATGCCCGCATGATCTTCCCCTGGCACCCACAGCGCAGGTTCGCCGCGCATGCGGTGGTAGCGGATCATAAGGTCTTCGAGGGTGGCGGCCAGCACATGCCCCATATGCAAGACGCCCGTGACGTTGGGCGGCGGCTGGCTGATGACGAAGGGGCGCTTGCCGGGATTCGGGCGCGGCTTGAAGTAGCCACCCGCTTCCCAGAAGCGGTAGATGCGC
>JADMIN010000141.1 GCA_015478575.1 Ktedonobacterales bacterium
TCCTCCTTGGCTTACTCCACGAGAGCGATGGCATCGCCGCCGGCGTGATGGAGAGCTTTGGCATCAGCGAGGAGCGCGTGCGGGCACAGATCAATATGCGAAAGCACCCTACCGGCTCGAATCCCGTCTTCGCCGCGGAGCATGCCGCGCGGTACGCGATGACACCGACACTCAACATGGTGAGCCATGATCTCACGGCCGCCGCGCTCGCGGATAAGCTGGACCCGATCGTCGGTCGTGAAGAAGAGATCACTCGCATGATGCAGGTGCTCGTGCGGCGCGTCAAGAACAATCCCGTCCTCATCGGCAACGCGGGCGTCGGCAAGACGGCGCTGGCCGAAGGGCTGGCGCAGCGTATCATCAATGGTCTGGTGCCCGACACGCTGCGCAACAAGCGCCTCGTCTCACTCGATATCGGCCTGCTCACCATCGGGACCAAGTATCGGGGCGACTTCGAGGAACGCCTGAAACTGATCGTCGAAGAGATCCTGCGTGCGCAGAACCTCATCCTCTTCATTGATGAACTGCAGACGCTCTTGGGAGCGGGCGGCGCGGAAGGCTCGATAGACGCCGCGAACCTCTTCAAGCCGCTGCTCGCGCGCGGCGAGTTCCAAGTCATCGGCGCGACAACGCAGGATGACTATCGCAAGATCATCGAACGCGACCCGGCCCTGGAGCGACGCTTCCAGCCGGTCACCATTCGTGAGGCGACGGTGGAGGAGACGGTGCAGGTGCTGCGTGGGCTGCGCAGCCGCTACGAGCGCTTCCATCACGTCCGTATCACCGATGAGGCGGTCGTGTCGGCGGCACAACTCTCGCACCGCTATATCCAGGATCGCTTCCTGCCTGACAAGGCGATTGATCTGATGGACGAGGCCGCCGCACGTCTGCGCGTGATGCGCTCCATCGTGCCGGTGGAGGTACGGGTGCTCCGCACGCAACTGGGCACGCTGGAGCATGAGAAGAACGCCGCGATTAGTGTCCGTGGCTATGCGCTGGCCTCGGAGTTGCGCGACCGCGAGTTTGCGGTGCGTGAGCAGATCTCCCAGCGCGAGAGTGAGTGGTGGCAGTTGCGAACCGAGAGCGAGCCAGTGGTCACACCGCGGGAGATCGCTGAGGTGGTCGTGCGCTGGACGGGTGTCCCAGCTATCCAGGTGACGCTGGAGGAATCGCGCCGACTGCTGGAGTTGGAGAGCGAGTTGCACCGCCGCGTCATTGGTCAAGAGGAGGCGGTCTCCGCCGTGGCGCGCGCCGTGCGGCGCTCGCGCGCGGAGTTGCGTGACCGGCGGCGGCCTATCGGTGCCTTTGTCTTTGCCGGCCCCACTGGCGTCGGCAAGACGGAGCTGGCGCGGGCGCTGGCCGCCGCGCTCTTCGGCACCGAGGATGCGCTCATCAAGATTGATATGTCGGAGATGATGGAGCGGCACAATGCCGCGCGCCTGACGGGCGCGCCTCCGGGATACGTTGGCTATGACCAGCCCGGCCAGCTCACTGAGTCGGTGCGCCGCCGTCCCTATAGCGTCATCCTCTTCGATGAGATCGAAAAAGCCCATCCGCAGGTCTTTGATCTGCTGCTTCAGATTATGGAAGATGGGCGCTTGACCGATGCCAAGGGACGTGTCGTGGACTTCAAGAACACGATCATCATCATGACCTCGAACGTCGGCGCGGAGCGGCTGGGCGCGCCCAGTCTGATGGGCTTTGGTCGCCCGCATGCCCCAACAGAAGCCGAGGAGATGGAGTACGGGCGCATCCGCGAGGTCTTGCGGCCGGAGCTAGAGAAACTCTTCCGACCGGAGTTCCTCAACCGCATTGATGAGGTTGTCTACTTCCATGCGCTCACCCGCGCGCAGGTCCGATGCATTCTCACCTTGATGTTGGACCAGACGCAGGCGCGGCTTCATGAGCAGATGATCACGCTGCATGTGACGGAGGCCGCGCAGGATCTGTTGGCGGAGCGCGGCTATAACCGCGAATATGGCGCCCGATCGCTGCGGCGCACCGTGCAGACGATGCTGGAGGACAAGATGGCCGAGGCCGTGTTGCTCAAATCCATCGCCGCGGGCGATACGGTCGTCGTGGATCGCGATGCCGCGGGCGAGCTGACCGTCGGTTCCGCCGCTGTGGTCGGGGTACGGCCGGATGTGGGCGTGGATCGCCCGGTGCGCCGTCCGCCAGCGGCGCGCGCGCGCGATGACTACCGTGACCTCGCCCCACTGATGCCACCAGAGCATCTCACGCCCGACGGGCCGTCGCCATCCTAGGCTGGCGCCAGCCTACCCCTCGGTCACCGCTAGGTCGGCCACCGTCGCGCCCGTGATGCGTAGAAGCGTCGCGGGCGCGATGTTGAAGACGGCATTGGGCGTGCCCGCCGCCGCCCAGACGTCCGCATATTCGAGTAAGGCGCGGTCGAGATAGATGGGCAAGGCGGTGGTGTGGCCCACCGGTGGGACGCCGCCGATGGCATACCCCGTTGCCGCGCGCGCGGTAGCGGCATCGGCACGTGTGACTGGCCCACCGGCCACCTGCGCCAGCCTGGCGGTATCAACGCGATGCGCGCCGGAGACGAGTGCCAGCACGGGCTGGCCGCGCACGACGAAGACCAGCGACTTGACGATCTGCCCTACGGTCGTGCCAACGGCCGCGGCGGCTTCAGCCGCCGTGCGCGTGCTCTCGGAGAACTCGACGATCTCGGCCGTGATGCCTGCCGCCCTGAGGGCGGCCTCTACCCGCCGCGCCGCTTCTTTCACTCGCCATCCTCCCGCCCAGCGCTCACAAACCGTACTGCCGCTCCACCGCTCACTGCCGCGTCTACCGCCAACGCCCCTGTCTCTTCGTCGCAGGGGATACCCCTGCCGCGCAGGAACGCCGCGGTGGCCAGCACGTCGGCCACCGCGATGCTCACCCGGCAGACCCCCTCGCCAGCACTTCCCAGCCGCCGCTGGGCGATGCCCGGTCCTGTCGGGTGCGCCAGCACGAGACGCTCGCCGCTGGCCAGTGTCAGCGCGAGCACATCAGCATTCAGCGTCAGATCGGGTCTCACCGCATCCGTGGCCACCAGATCGTATGCGCGCGCGAAGCGGCGTCCCGCCGCATCCAGGTCACGTGTGGCCACGGCAACTTCAGCGAGGGAACGCGCGCCGTTGGCATGCGCCGCCAGGCCGCCCGCACCCGCCAACTCGCGCTGGTGTTGCTCGCCGCTCGTATCATGCTGGATCAGGAAGGGGAGTGGCTCCGCCGCCGCCCAGAGATCCGCGCCCCTCAGCGTGGCCACGCGCCAGCCGCGCACCATGCCGTTGGGCGCGACGAGCCTGCCCACGCTTGGCCCCCACACCGCGATGCCTCGCCCGCGCATGGTGAGAACGTCCGCCGCGATATCCGCCGATTGCAGCGCGAAGCCGACCCAGCCCGCTCCCGCCGCCAGCCGGCGCGTGAGGGCGGGAGAGACCCGCGCCGCCTCGGCGATGGCCAGCAACTCGACGTAGCCCTCACCCAGGAGGAGCAGGCGGTTGCGCGTGCCCAGATGCGGATGTGTGCCACCGCCCGTTACCGTGAAACCGAGCCGCGCGAACGCCGCCTCTACCTGATCGAGGTCAGGCGCGGCGGTGATGACGTGATCGAAGCGAGTAGGCATCGCGTGCTCCCATTGCTGTGCTCTGGCGGGGCAAGTGCGCGCGCTTAGCGCCCGGTTATGAGAGCGGAATCCCCCTGCTGGGCAATGCCAGCGCCAGCGCTGGGGCGAGGACCGGCGCGCGACATGAAGTCGGGGCGGACGCGGGCAGCCAGTGCGTAGGCGGCGTCCACGCCGGCGGGGAAGAGCCGCGCCAGACCCGCCACCGGCCCCAGCACGCGCGGCACCGTCACGAGCCGCCGCGGCCGCCGCGCTAACCGGGCAATGGCGCGCGCGACACGATCGGCTGTCACCGCGCCTATGTGCAGGCGTGGGTTGATGCCTGAGACCGCGACGAACTCCGACGTGACCGGCCCTGGATTGACCTGGCAGACGCGCACGCCAGTCGCCAACAACTCTCGGCGCAGGGCTTCCGTCCAGCCGGCCAGCGCATATTTGGTGGCGGAGTAGATGCCGACGGGCGGTGTCGCGACGACCGCGGCGAGCGAGACCACGTTGATGATGACGCCGCGATGGCGGCGCAGTTCTGGCAGCGCGAGGCGCGTCAACTCGATGGGTGCCAGCACATTCAACTCGAACTGCGCGCGAATAGCGTCAGTGGAGAGGGTCTCGGTGGTGCCGGTGATCGCCATACCGGCGTTGTTGATCAGCACATCCAGCCGCCCGAAACGTTCGAGCGTCGCCGTGATCAGCGCGCGTCGCGTCGCCGCTTCGGTGATATCTCCTGCTATGGCCAGCGTCTGGCCGCCCGCGGTCGCGATATCCTGTGCCAGTGCCGCCAGCCGCTCGCTCCGGCGGGCGTTGATGGCCACCGCGTAGCCCTGGCGCGCGAGCGCGCGCGCGGTGGCCGCGCCGATGCCACTGCTCGCCCCGGTGATGATGGCGACGCGCGTTCCCCCGGTATGTCGCATCGCACTCTGCCTCCTTTCGCTGCTGTCACTCGCTGTTGTCGAGCGGCTTTGCCCGCATCATGGCCGTGGCTGGGCGCCCACGCGAGCCGGAAGCTCGCGCGGTAGGCGCTCTTACGCTTCCGTGCCGGCCAGCCCCAACTCCGCGGCGACGCTCTGGAGGGCGGTGATCTCGAAGGCGATATGGTCGTTCAGGTCCACGCCAAGCTCTTGGGCGCCTTTGAGGATGTCGTCGCGATTCACCCCACGGGCGAACGCCTTATCTTTCATCTTCTTGCGCACCGAACTGGCCTCCAGACCAGTGAGGCTCTTGTTCGGGCGCACCAGCGCCGCCGCGGTAATTAGCCCCGCCAGCTCATCACACGCGAAGACCGTGCGTGAGAGCCAATCCTCGCGCGGCAGGCCGTGGTAGTCGTTATGGGCATGGACGGCGTAGACAACATCGTCGGGATAGCCCAACGCGCGCAGCCACTCGGCGCCGATCTTCCCATGCTCCTCCACGGTGGGGTGGCGCTCGTAATCCACGTCGTGGAGCAACCCGGTCACCCGCCACTTGATCTCGTCCTCGCCGAAGGCGCGGGCATAGGCCGCCACGGCCGCGCCGACGGCGATGCCGTGCCTTACCAGGCTTTCGTTGGTGTTGTGTGCCCGCAGCAACGCGAGCGCCTCGTCATACTGTAGCCGCATACTGGCACCATGCTCCTATAGTGGGAGACGAGCACGTCTCGGAGAGAAACAAGACACACTGTGTGGCCCGCATGCGGGCTGAGCATCATGCGGGCTGGGCATCACGCGGGCTTGCCGACGATGCGCTTGCCTCGCTGGGCGTGACGCGCGCTGTGACGCGCGCGGCCTCATGGCGGTTGGCGCGGCGGCGCGCTGACTCGCGCGGGCACACACCTAGACCTGGCCGCGAGGGCAGCACGAGCTTGCCCCGCTCGATATGGACACCATCGAAGGGGTCACTCGCGATGAGCAGCGCGCCATCCAGATCAGCATACTCCACCAGCGGGCTGAGATGCGCGGCGGCGGTGATGGCGAGCGAGCTTTCGATCATGCACCCCAGCATCACCTGAAGGTGGTGCGCGCGGGCGGCGGCGATCATCTTGAGGGCATGTGCCAAGCCGCCGCACTTCATCAGCTTGATGTTGATGCCATCTACCTTGCCCGCGACCCTAGCGATGTCGTCGAGCGTGACGCAACTCTCATCGGCGAAAATCGGGAGCGGCACGTTATCGCGTACCAGCCGCAGGCCCTCCAGGTCACTCTTGGCCACTGGCTGCTCGACGAGCTCGATGTTGTAAGGCCCCAATGCCGCGATGATGCGGATGGCCTGTTTGGGCGTCCAGGCGGCATTGGCATCCACCCGCAGCGTGACGTCGGTCACGTCGCGAATGGCGCGCACGATCTCTAGGTCGTGATCGGTGCCCAGCTTGATCTTGAGGATGGGGTAGTCGCGCGCCGCCGCGCGGGCGCGCGCGGCCATCTCCGCTGGGGTATCGAGGGCGATGGTGAAGGAGGTGCGTGGCGTGCGTGCGGGATTGAGCCCCAGCAACGTAACGACCGGAACGCCGAGGCGCTGGCCGAGGAGGTCGAAAAGGGCCATGTCAAGCGCGGCTCTGGCGGCGGCATTGTCCCCCATCGCGCGCTCGCACGCGCTGAGGATATCTTCGATCAACGCCGGGTCCTCGCCGAGATGCTGGCTGAAGTGCGAGAGCGCGGCCATGACACTCTCACGGCTCTCTCCGTAAAAAGCGCTCGGCGCGGCCTCGCCCATCCCCACCAGCCCGTCGGCCTCCAGCCGCACGAGCACGTTGCCAGCGGTGTGGCGCACGCCACGCGAGATGCGGAAGGGTGTCGCCAGCTTGAGGTCCAGTGTTTGGGCCGTCAGCTCCATAGTGCCTCCCCTGGGATGGTCGCTCCCATGTATCCGCTTGGCCAGATCACACGCGCGCCAGCAGCGCATCCAGCAGCGGCCCAGCGCCGAAACGCACGGGATCGCTCGCGGGTAGGCCAGTCTCTTGGGTTGCCGCCGCGACCGCCGCGCGGGCGTCATCTTCCGCCATGCCATAGGTGTTGAGCGCGACGCAGACCACCGGCGCGGGCTTGAGCCACGC
>JADMIN010000873.1 GCA_015478575.1 Ktedonobacterales bacterium
ATTCCGGCCCCTACCAGCAGGCGATTCTGCGCTCCGCCCTGGCGCTGAAGCTCTGCACGTTCGAGCCGACCGGCGCGATTGTCGCCGCGCCCACCACATCGCTCCCCGAAGCCATCGGTGGCGTGCGCAACTGGGATTACCGCTTCACCTGGCTGCGCGACGCTTCCTTCACGCTCGACGCCCTGCAAGATTTGGGCTTCACGGGCGAGGCGCGCGACTATTTCCACTTCCTGCACGACCTGCACCTGCACGACGGCAGCGAGCTGCGCATTATGTATGGCATCCACGGCGAGACGGGCGCCGCGCTGGCCGAACACGAATTGCCCAACCTCGCGGGCTATCGCCGATCTCGTCCGGTGCGCATCGGCAACGGCGCGGCGACACAACGGCAGATGGACATCTACGGCGAGTTCATGGACGCCGCGTACCAGTATTACTGTCATGGCCAAGAAAAGACCCGCGCCCGCCGCCACGAATCTCTGCGCTCGTTGCATCGCCTGGTCGCCATCATCGCGGATTACGTC
Source organism: Ktedonobacterales bacterium (assembly GCA_015478575.1). GTDB lineage: Bacteria > Chloroflexota > Ktedonobacteria > Ktedonobacterales > JADMIN01 > JADMIN01. The sequence continues at coordinate 525 of JADMIN010000873.1, forward strand.
ACCGACCACTGGCAGACGACGGATCGCGGCATTTGGGAGGTGCGGGGCGCGCCGCGCGCCTTCGTGCATTCGCGGGTGATGTGCTGGCTGGCGCTAGATCGCGCCTGCCGCATGGCCTCGCGCTGGCAGCGGGGCCGCGCCAAGCGATGGGCCGCCGCTCGCGATGCCATTCGCGCCGATGTCCTGGCGCATGGGTATAACGAGCAGGTGCAAAGCTTCACCCAGGCGTATGGCGACATCGTGCTGGACGCCGCCGATCTGCGCCTGGCGATTGTGGATTTCCTGCCGCCCACCGACCCGCGCATCCAACACACCGTGTTGACGACCGACCGCGAACTGGCGACGCGCAACGGCCTGGTCTATCGCTATAAACCGGTGAGCGCGACGCAGGGGGATGTCTCCTCGCCCGCGTCTGGCGTGGCGGATGACGGCTTGCCCGGTAGTGAGGGGGCCTTCACCGTGTGCAGCTTTTGGCTGATCCGTGCGCTGTGCCAGATTGGCCGCGTCGCCGAGGCGCGCGACCGCTTCAACGCGATGTTGCGCTACGCTAGCCCGCTCGGCCTCTTTTCTGAGGAGATCGACGCGGAGACCGGCGCGCTGCTCGGCAATTATCCCCAGGCATTCACCCACATCGGCCTCATCACCGCCGCCGTCGCCCTGCAACGCGCCGAGGAAGGGAGGAATGCATAACCCCTCCGCGTGTTGCCCATCCTCATAACATGGGCGTGTGGAACAGTCTATGCGGCATGAACCTCCAGAGGAGGAATGTACGATGG
>JADMIN010000142.1 GCA_015478575.1 Ktedonobacterales bacterium
CGTAGCCGGGAATCGCGTCAGCGCCAGGGGCGAATGGCGGTCCACCGGAGTCAGGCACATCCACCGAGCGCGAATCGGCATTATCATCTTTGGCCACCCAGCCAATGGTGGGGATCGTCAGCAGGTAGCGCATGTCGTACTTGTGGGCATCGGCAATGTCCTGGTCGGCCACGCCAGAGGGCTTCTGGTCGGCGTCCGAGGTCAGATTATAGTTGCCATTCTCGAAGTAATAATCGCGGCTCGCATTGAAGGCATTGCCCAGTTTCCAATTGTAGCGCGTGGTCTGCTCGCCACCCCAGCGCCTGAGCTTCGCGCCCAGATCAAGCGCGAGGTTGCCATCCAGGCCGGAGGCGCCATAGATGTCCCGGCTGATGCCATGGCGGTTGGCCGCCGCGTCACCGGTGAGGGCCAGCGGGTTGCTCGTGACCTGCACCGTGCCCTGGAAACGTGCCGATACCCCCGCGCCAGTCCGTTTGGAGGTATAGTCCACCGTCACCGCGTAGGTCGCCTTTGGTGTCAGCGGCTGTGGCATCACCATGCTGATGGTATGGGGATTAGGATGATAGCGTACGGCGCGAGGATGCGAGGCCGCTCGCGGGTTGGTGGCCGTGCTGCCCTCAGGCGCGAGCGTGTAGGCGGCGGGCAGCGCGAGACCGCTGGGATCGAGCGGAGCGCTAAAGGCCAGTGTAATGGTACTCAGATCATACATCCAGAGGCGTTGGAGCGCGGCGCGCTGGGAGGTCGGGTAGTAGACCAGCCGCACGTCGGCCAGGTTGACCGCGCCTTGATTTTGTGCCGATGCCGCTTGGAAGATGAGTCCGTTCGCCTTAATGCCCGCCGCGCGCAGCGTCTCCAGGGGGATACGCGCTAATCGCCACTCCCCCCGCGTGATGCCGCCCTCGCGCGTATACTCGCCGAGCAGCGCGCCGCCCACCCAGGCATTGGCCGCATTGACCAGCCAGACTGAGATCGCCTGGCCGCCAGCATCGGCGCCACGCACCCAGCACTGCACATAGATGTACCCGGTCGTATCGAAGGTGCCGCCGTGCAGGTAGAGGCCGGTCCAGTTGTTCGCGTCGAAGGTGGCGGCTGCCTGTCCCTCATGCATGGCGCTGGTATCGGGTAGACGACGCTTCGCCCACGACCAATCTTGCCAGCCAGTGCCCAGACTGCCATTGAAGATCACGAGATCGCGCGTCGTGCTGAGTGGTCCGTCGGGAAAGGGCGGCCGGGCGTCTGCTGGCCCTACGCCGAGACCCTGGAGCGTGGTCGAGAATTTGCTTCGCAGGCGAGCGAGCAGGTGCCAGTGCTTGGTGGCGACGGCGAGGCCACTCACAGTAACCACGCCGCCCCCAGCGGCGATCAACAGCGTGCGCCGATGGAGCAGGGCAGGCCCCTGAGATGAACTGGTGCCCACGCTGACAGCCCGCGCCGACGCGAAGGGATCGCCAGCCAGGCTCATCGGTGCCTCCGCGTCCAGAGGCGCGGCGGAGAGCACTGCGTCTGACGCGGGCGCTTCTTCCTTGTTGCTCCCTATAGAAGCGTCGCGAGGCTCGCGCGCATCTCTCACATCACCCTCCGCCTCAGGTCCGCGGTCAGCGGAACACACGCGGGGCATGAGCGCCCCGCGTCACATTCATCAGCGCACGAGCTTGACGAGCCAGCGCGGTAGTTGCGGCTGCGCGCCATTGAGCACGATCGTATCCGCTGTCAGCGGGCTAAGACGCGCCAGCGCCTCACGTACCGCGTCGTCGGTGGTGCGTCCGGCGCGGACGACAAAGATGAGTGCCTCAGCCATCGCGCAGGCGGCGGTCCCATAGCTCGTGGCCAGGATCGGTGGCAGATCGAGCACGAGGATGGCGCCGCTGCCGCCCAGCCGACTGCGTAGGTCCGCATTCACAAGTTGGCGAATCAGCCGTGCCGCGTCGCCGCCCGCGTCGCCCGCTGGCAGCACGAAGAAGCGTTCCGCCACTTGGCGGAGCGCGGCGGAGAGATCGCACTCTTGCCGCAGATACTCACTGATGCCCGGCCGTGGAGCGATACCGAGCGCGCGATGCACGCCAGGATGTGCGAGATCAACCTCCGCCAGCACGACGGGCCGCTCCAAGTCCGCGGCCATCGTCGCACCCATGCCCACCGCCACGGTGGTGCGCCCTTCGTCCTCTCTGGCGCTGGTGATCCCAATGCCAGGGATATAGCTCTGGCCATCGGGCCGCCGCAGCGAGAGATAAATGCGGCGGTACTGTTCGATGAGCTGCTCGCTGTGCCGCAGGGTGCGTTTGAAGCCGCGTGTTTGACGCTCGCCTGTTGCCCCCAGCGAGCCACTCGGTCGGGAGCCATCGGATGCGAGCGGGCCGGGGAAGTGACCATGGAGGAGGCCAAGCCGGCCGCGGCGTGGCGCTTCTCCCTTGAACGATCCGTGGCTCATCTCTCCGTATCCTCTCTCGATCCAGTGGACGGACGTGGCAGACGCCCAGCGGCGAGTCGGCCGTTCAGCCGCCGAGGCGTGAGCACAGGCGCCAGCAGGTGTGCGAGATCCGAAGGTTGCTCACTGCCGGGACGTGTCTGCCAATCTTTCTCAGAAATGACGGGCAGCGTCTCGATGGTCGGCGCACCCTGATCAAGATCGGCAAAGACCGCCTCTACATCATCTACACTATAGACGCGCCGATTGATGAGGGTCAGGGACCCCACAATCAACAGGACTAGGGCGATGCCGCCGGCAAGTCCGCCCACCGTGTACAGGATCAGCTTCTTCGTTGGCACGATTGGCTTGAGCGGCATTTGCGGTGGATCCTGCACGGTGATCGTCTTGATACCCGATTTGGCCGCCGCTTCGTCGAGCTGGATAGTCGTCAATGTTGCCTGGAGTTGCGCAACATTGTCTTGGTCCTGCCTGTTCTGGCTCTGGAGCTGCTGATAGGTCGGATCCAGGACAACGCCGGTGGTCGCCAGCACCTCAGGATGGGCCCGCTGGTAATCGGCGATGCGCTGGCCATCTCTCGCGAGCAGTGTCTTGGCAGCGGTAAGCTGTTGCACATAGAACGTCTCGGCCTCTTTATCGAGCAAGAGTTGGGTGCGGGTGTCATAGGCAATGACCAAGTTGATGAGCGAGGTGGCGATCTCCTGGGCAACGGCCGGGTTCTTGTCCTGCACGGTAATGAGGATCGCGTCTGGGCCGACGGTGGAGGCGGTGATGCTGGTGTCACCGCGCACCCGTTGGGCGGCGGCCACCTGTCCTGTGGTGGAGCTGAGATCGTACGCGCCCGCCAGGCGTGTGCCCGCGGCTATCTGTGCCGCGAACGCATTCGTCTGAAGCAACTCGTTCATCGAGTTGGCCTCGTTGGTGTTCGGGTTGAGATAGGAGTTGTAGCTGCGTGATGTCAGCGCGCTCAATTGCGCGGGGCGGTTCACGAAGAGTTGGGCGGTCGATTCATAAATCGCCAGGCGCTGACGCGCGTAGAAAGTGAGGGCGATGGGCAGCATGAGTACGATGAAGATGTAGAGATACCAGCGCCGGTGCAGCGTGGCCAGAAATCGCATAGCGCCGCCTCCCTTTCTTCTTCGCGCCGCGCGCGCCTTTAGGATGGGGTGTTTATCACCGCCAGCTTCCCGCTCCCCAGGGTCGCCATGCGCGGGTGTGGCTGACCGCGCACGTGGGGATGCAGACCTCCTCTATTATGCCCTGAGAAGGCGAAACAGACAATCTTACAAGCAGCACAAACAGATGAGCGGGCGGCAAATCACAGCCGCCATCGCATGAACCGCCTCAGCCAAAAGTCCCAGACTCACCTGAAGGGTGGCGATGGGGCCGCCCGCTCGGCAGGTGGTGGAGTGGCGCGCTCAGTCCGCACCCAGCGACTGGCGCCGCGTGTGGCCAGCGCCGACACATACACGCCGCTCTTCCAGAGCACGTAAGCGGGCGCACCCGCCAGAGAGAGCCAGGCGCGCGGCGGCAGCCGGGCGAGCAGAGCGCCCGCGCCGAGATACAGCGCCAGCGCCACGCAGAGGCCGATGGCCAGCCATATGACCGGCGGCCAGCGCGTGACGAGCGCGGCGGCGGCGCTGAGCGCGACGCCACACACAACCAGGGCCAAGGGCGGCAGAACGATCTCCATCGCGGCGTCGAGTAGGGCAATATCGCCCGTGCGCGCGAAGCGACGGAGGAGCGATGGTACGTGCCGACGGGCCAACTCCAGCCGCCCGCGCTCCCATCGTGCCTGCTGCGAGCGCGCTTGGCGCAGTGAGGTGGGCATCTCGCTCGCGACGATCGCCCCGGGTACGTAGGCGACGCGGAAGCCCGCGAGCAGCAGTGTGGCATGGTACTCCACATCCTCGGCAAGTGCGTACGCATTCCAGCCAGCGCGTGTGAGCGTCTCGCGGCGGAAGCACATGCCGTTGCCCTTCAGGCCCGCCGACCAGCCCAGAGAGGACCGCCCGAGCGGGCGCACATGATTGAAGAGGGCGAAGGCGAGCGCCCGCAGCCCCGCGGCGCCTCCCTGGTCAGCGTTGAGCACGCGATACTGTGCCTGGGCAGCCATCGCGCCCGCCGCCAGTGCCTCGGCCATCCGCATCAAGAAGTCGGGCGAGAGCGCCGAATCGGCATCCACCACGACGTACGCTTCAAAGTATCGCCCCTCAGCCTCCAGTTTGCCCAGCAGCCACGCCAGCGCATGCCCTTTGGAGCGCCGCTGGGCGTCGCTGCGCTCGTAGACGTTCGCGCCCGCCGCGCGGGCCACCGCGGCGGTGGCATCGGCGCAGTTATCCGCGACGACGAAGACCTCGCGTCGCGCGATGGGGTAGTCGAGTGCCTGGAGGCTCGCCAAGAGCCGACCTAGGACCGCCTCTTCATCATGCGCCGGCACGAGCAGCGCGAAGGTGGGGAGTGCATGGAGAGGGATCGCGGCGCGCGCGCGCGCGCCACCACGCCCGCTCAGCCATCGGGTCGGCCCATGCGCCGCCAGCAGGGCCGCGCCACTTAGGAGCGCGAGATAGGCCAGCGGTACCGCCAGCGTCAGCGCCAGGAGGAGTGCCAGTGCCCGCACCAACGGCACCAGAACCAAGGGCATCGTAAGCAAGAATATCATGGCGCGCGCTCGCTCTCGTCGGCGGTGATGGCCGCGGCGACGGTGCGGGGGATGGTCGTCGCGCTCGTCTCATCTCCTGTCCCATCCCCCGTCTCGTCTTCCGTGGGCGCTCCGGCGCTCCGGGCGCGCAGAGCCGCCTGCCGCGCCACCAATACGAAGAAGGTGGGGAGGTCGCTGATGAGGTAGCGCCGCCAGAGACGCCCTGGCTCGCGCGCCATACGGTAGCACCATTCAAGGCCGGTCCGCTGCATCCACGCTGGTGCGCGCCGCGCCGTGCCCGCGAGGAAGTCAAAGACAGCGCCAACGCCCGCGCACAGCGGCACCCCCAACTCGTCGAGGTGCGCGGCGATCCATTCGTCTTGGCGCGGCGCCCCAAGCGCCACGAAGAGCGCGTCGGCGTGGGCGGCACGTATCATCGTGACCATGCGCTGGTCCTCCGACTGATCAAAGGCTCCCATCGGTGGCGTATAGCATCCCGCCACGACTACGCCCGGCACAAGCTCTCCTAGTCGGCGAGCGGCAGCCTCAGCGACGCCCGGCGCCGCGCCCAGCAAAAAGAGGCGATAGCCGTGCGTGGCGGAGAGCGCGGCGGTGCGCAAGAGGAGATCAGTGCCGGTGAGGCGGGCGGGGATATCGCGTCCCTGGAGGCGCGCGGCCCATTGCAGCGGTTTGCCATCGCAGAGCACGAGATCCGCCGCGCTAAGCACATCCGCGAAGGCGGGGCGCTTGCGCGCGAGCGCGAGAAAATCCAGATTTGCCGTCACGATCTGGTGCGGCTGGCCACTGGAGATGAACGCTTCAATCCACGCATCTAGGTCGCGTAGGTCAAGGCGATCCACCCGCGCGCTAAGGAGTGCCACTCGCTTGCGTTCGAGCGATACCTGCGTGGAGACCCTGACAGTCACAGACATGCCCCTCCTCACCCACCAGCCACACACCAACTCTCCGCTCTACCCAGCGCACGAGGGAGCGTTGAGATCATTATACGCCTATCCAGCCTGCCGGTCTACGGACAAAATGCGTAGACGGGTGGCCCGCCTCGCGCCCGACTGCTTGTGACCGGATCGCTATTCGTCCGACATGCGGCGCAGGATGTAGCGGGCTAGGCCGTTGATCGAGTCGAAGTTCTCCGGTCCTAGGTCGGTCTCCGCGATATGGATGCCGTAGGATTCTTCGACCCAGAGCACCAACTCCAGCACGCCGGTCGGGTCTACGATTCCCTCCTCGACGAGCGAGCTATCGTCATCTAGTCGCGTCGTGCCGCCATCGAGCATAAAGTTCGTGCCAATATACTCGCGCAACTCGCGCCGGATCGCTTCAAGCGGTGCTGCCCCTGTCACGTCATTCGCCATGTGGTCTCTCCCACTCTCTCCCCGCGTCTCGCGCCTGTGGCGCCGCCAGGGCGCGACGCTCACATGGCCGGCTCCGGCCCTCTTAATAGTACCCCTCCACTTCAAGCCCCTGGCCTTCCGCCGCATACTATGCTAGGTCGCGATGATAGACGCGGTAGATCGAGTCGGGTAGATCGAGTCGGGTAGATCGAGTCGGGTAGATCGAGTC
>JADMIN010000874.1 GCA_015478575.1 Ktedonobacterales bacterium
ATGCCACCAGGCGTGCGCCAGCTCATGGATCGCGGCTTCGTACTGCGCGGTGTAGAGGAACACCGTGTTCGCTTCAGGATACCAGTAGCCACCGCCCCGCGTGCTCGTCAGGTCCGCGACCTCGAAGTGAATCGCCTCGCGCAGCCAGCGCCGCGCCTCGTCGGTGTAGGGAAACCGTGTCAGCACATCCTCGCGGAACGCCGCGACGGCGGGATTAGTTGCCGCCGCGCACCCCGCCCGCTCGCCGGCGCTCGCCACGGGTCCCCGCTGGCGGAGCGCCCGGAGCCAGTGCCGCAGCGCGCGCATCATGTGTCCCTGCTCCATCGTGTCCTCGCTCTCCGTTCGACGTCCTCCCCCACACCATTGTACCGGGCCGGTCCCCTCCCCTGGTCCGGCGTGCCACCGCACGTCCCCGCGGGCGCGCGTGTATATGCCAGGGGGAGACTAGTGGAATCGCTCGCCAGCGTTCCCCCAGGCGCCCGGCGGCAGCGGCGTGGCGCGGCGCCCCCACTGGCGGGCGGCTGCCGCTGGCAACCCGCGAATGCGGTTGGCACCGGCTGGTATAATCAGGAATGGCATTCAAGCGGGAGTGTGGCAGTCGTCCGCGCGCACACAACGCTCTCGACGGGAGGCAGCATGAGCGACACGGCCACGTTGAGCCGGCTCTTCTCCAGCATCGAAGTCGATCTGGAGGTGGTAGATCGTACCTTTCAGGAGCGGGCCACATCCGCGCTCGATATCCTCAATGCCGCGGCGCATTACGCCATCAGCTCCCCCGGCAAGCGCGTGCGCACCGCGCTCACGCTGCTCTCCGGCAAGCTCATCGCGTACCGCTTCGACAAGCTCCTGCCGCTCAGCGTCGCGTTCGAGATGGTCCACCTGGCCTCGCTCGTGCACGACGACATCCTCGACCATGCCGATACCCGCCGCGGCCTGCCGACGATCAACGCCCGCTACGGGACCAACGTCGCCATTCTCCTCGGCGACTACCTGTTCGCCAAAACGGCGGGGCTGATCGCGGAGGTGGAGGACTTCCGCATTGACCGGCTGTTCTCGGAGACGGTCGCCAGCGTCTGCGAGGGCAACATCATCGAGTTGCTCGCCACCCGTCACCTCGACCTCGCCGTCGAGACCTACCTGGACCGCATCGCCCACAAGACCGCCTGCCTCATGGCCGCCTGCTGCAAAGGTGGCGCGATCGTCAGCGGCGGCACGGACGCGCAGATCGCCCTGCTGCACCAGTACGGTCTCAATCTGGGCATGGCCTTCCAGATCATTGACGACGTGCTCGACTATG
>JADMIN010000875.1 GCA_015478575.1 Ktedonobacterales bacterium
GGTGGCATGGGCGCCGGATGCCACACAGATCGCCGTGCTCGGGCAATCGCGTGGCAACTGCGACACCTTCAGCTCGGTGGTGGCGCTCTTTGACGCGCGTGGCAACTTCGAGCGAACGCTGCCACTAGATGGTCTGGTGCTGGGCGCGAACGGCCTGCCAACGCCCGCGCCAGGGGCGACGGGCGCGCTATTCGATCAAGTCCAATACTTCGCGGTGAGTTGGTCGCCGGATGGGCATGAGATTGCCATTCCTTATCAGATCACCCGTACCCTTCCCAATCAGCCAATCGGTTGGACGGCGGAAGGTATCGCCTTGCTCAACGCCGATGGATCGAGCGGGCGCGTGCTGCGCCAATCAGTCATCGGGGAAACCAGCGTGTGGGATCTTCAGACGCTCCAGCAGGTGAGCCAGATGCCGTACACACCACCGCCCGCGCTGGCGTTCACCTGGAGTTCAACCGGTGAAGTGACACCGACGCAGTCGAGCGACAGCCTCGGTCCAGTCGGCAATCCAAGTGGTGACGCCCGTTTTACGATCTGGCAACCAGGAAGTATCTCGGCGGATTATCGTGTGGGCAGTCTCTTCTTCCAAACCATGGTCACGGCGTGGTCGCCTGGAGGACACTATCTCACGTCATCTCTCCTACTGGCCTATGCCTTCAGCACTAGTGGACCAAATCTCCAACCAGCAGCCAACAATGGCGGCATCTCCACGATGCGGTATCGAGACGCGGCGATGCGCGCGGTGGCGCTCGGATTGAAGGGGCCGCGGAATACCAATATTCCATCCGCGCCTCTCGCGTGGCGCCCTGATGGGCGGCAACTGGCCGCGTTGGTGTTCAATCAAACCTCTTTTGATGGCCCGCTCAGGCAACAGCCGACGACTGCCGAGCTGCTGGCGATTTATGACAGCGCGAGCGGGAACGTGCTGGCGCGGCTCCCCACCGCGAACCTCAGGATGGCGCCCAACTCCAACACGTCCGCGCTACTCCTGCGCTGGTCGCCAGATGGCCAGCGGGTGCTGCTGGTAGATGGCGCGTATGGCCTCCTGACGATCTGGGGACCACAGCAACTCCCCTAGGGGGCCGTGCGTTGAAATCATCAACCGCCTCATCCGACGCCCATCCGTTGATCCTCCTCACGCGGGGTTGCACATAACTACCTGATGAGAATCACCTGATGCCCGGTCTCGTCAACCGAAAGCTATTTCCCACACCCTATTGGACACCATCGATAGCGCGCTCTGGCTCCAAGCGGGTCTCTCCGGGGCGAACGCGCCGCAGCCGGCCATCGGC
>JADMIN010000143.1 GCA_015478575.1 Ktedonobacterales bacterium
CCCTTTCTGCGCGTCAATAGTACTACCGGTGATAGTATACATGCGTGAGCCAGCGCGGTGCTGCCTTTCCCGTACAGAACACAGGACCATTCGGCGCGCGCGCTGAACGGCTATCCCAGCCAGGCGAGATGAGCGCAGCCAATTGGCAGCGTCTGGAGCGCCACACTCAGCCCTTCGAGCACCAGCAATCCAACCAACGCCACGAGACTCAGCCCCAGCGAGATCAGCCGCGCGCGCGCCCTAACATCATCGCGCGGGGAATAGGTCATAAGGCGGGTGATCCGGCCTTCAATGACTTCATCCGCACCGGTCAACAACTGCGCGATCCGCGGCACCGCGGCAAGCGCAGGTCTGGTGGTGGCCTGGGACCAGACTTTGGCCAGCGCGCTGGCTAACCCCAGGGGGCGGTGTGTCACGCGCACCGCGAGATCGTCGCAGGCGAGCTCCTTCTCACTCTGGAGCAGGCGGTAAGCGACACGGCTGGTGGGTAGATAGCAGAAGGCATCGCGCAGCATCGTGGCGAGCCAGATCATCAGGTAGTCGCGCCGCGCGATGTGGCCAAGCTCGTGGGCCAGCACCGCCTCCAACTCGCGCGCATCGAGGTGCTCGATCATCCACAGCGAGAGCACAATGCGCGGACGCCACACCCCGGCGGTGAGGGCCAGCGGCTGCGCGCGCGTCGTGAGCAGCACGCGCGCGCGCGACGTACCAAGCCGCGCCGCCAAGCCATCCGCGAGCGTCTGGAGCGCGCCATCCGCGGGCACCGCGCCACGAAGCAACAGCCGCCCGATCAGCACGAGGCGCGTGATGCCCAGGCCCAGCGCCACGAGAACTACCGCCCCCATACTGAGCGGTAGCCCCACCCCCACGAGCGCATCCCAGCGCGGGGCGTTGCGGAAGCACGGCTGACTGGCGAAATGGGAGAGCACCGCGACGCCTAGCCCGAGGCTTACCACTGGCATCGCCAGCACGAGCACCTGCACGTCACGCCGCTGTGCCCAATCATCTAGCCAGCGCAGCAGCGTGAGGGCGAGCGAGCCAGTGCCGAGAACGAGCAAGAGGCCCGACACTATGAGCAGCGCATGCACTACTCCGCCTCCTCCGCGGCGCGGCGCCGCGCGATCTCGTCTAGCAACTCCTGTGCCCGTGCCGCCGCGTGGGGATCCGGTAGCGTGGCCAAGCCATCGAGCGTCACGCTGGTGAAGTTGACGAGCAGGTCGCGCAGAATATGCGCAACGAAGCGCGAGATGAACTCCTCCTGTGTGAAGGGAGAGTAGTAGACATACGCTTGGTCCAGCTTCTCGGCGCGCAGCAGGCGCTTCTTCGCCAGGCGCGTCATCGTGCTCATCACAGTGGTGTAGGCGATGCGCCGCCGCGCATAGAGCGCCTCAAACACCTCGCGGACGGTCGTCCCTTGATCTGGTGGCCGCGCCCAGATGACCTCCATGATCTCCGCTTCGAGATCTCCCAGCACCTTCCGGATGCCCGGACGATCCGGCCGGAAGGTGCCTATCTCCAATCCGTCATCCATTGCTATCACCACCTTCTCTTGTGACCCAATCGTCCCCGCACCCGACCCCATCGAGCGCCAGCCCCCACAGCATATCCGCATGAACACGACGAACACCACTAGTACTCCTTGCGCCTCTGACAGCATTGCGGTATTATCGCACATGCCGGACGTACTATCAGCGATAGTACGGTGGCCGTGTGAGAGGCGGCACGAGACGCTGGCGCCTCGCGATGGCCGTTGTGTGGTCAGTGTGGTCCCGCGTCGTATGTGGGCCATGACGAGGACCATGCGGGCGTGGTGATGACGGACACGAAAGTTCTGGTGCGTGATTGAATATTGGCATCTTTTTTGGCGGGTCAGTGATCGCCTCGGTGATCGGGGGCATGATCGCGCTCTTCGCGCCTTGCTGCATCTCGGTTATGTTGCCTGCCTACTTCGCGAGTTCCTTTCAGAACCGACGCTTGTTGGTGGCGATGACCTTCCTCTTTGCCGGGGGTGTCGCGACCGTTATTCTTCCCATCGCGCTTGGCGCCTCCATCGTGCGCCAACTCTTGACGGAGCAGCACACACCCGTGTATGTATTCGGCGGCCTGCTCATGCTCGGTCTGGCCGCGTACGCCCTGCTGGGCGGGCAGGTCCACTTGCCGATGCCTGGGCACCGCGCCAGCGGCCAAACTGGCGTGTTGAGTGTCTACATGCTAGGCATCTTCTCTGGAATGGCCAGCTCGTGCTGCGCGCCGGTGCTCGCGGGGGTGATCGCGCTCTCGAGTGTGGCGTCCTCGTTCGTGGCCGCGCTAGGGCTAGGCACGGCGTATGTCTTTGGTATGGTCGCGCCGCTCTTCATCATCGCGTTGCTTTGGGAACGCTTTGATTGGCGCGCAAGCCGCCTCTTCCGCCCGCGCACGTTTACTTGGCGCCTCGGCACGCTGCGACGCACCTTGAGCGCGACCAATCTCGCCACCGGCGTGCTGCTGGCGCTCATCGGCGCGGGCATGATCTGGGTGGGCTTCGCGTTTCGCTCCATGCCGCCCCTGACGGGCTGGCAAGCGCGATTGACGGTCACGATGCAGCACATAGGCTTGGTCATCACGGGGGCGCTCTCCTGGATTCCTGGCTGGGTCGCGGTGCCGCTGCTGGGCTTGTTGCTCGTGCTGCTGGCGCGGCGCGCACGGCAGCAGATCGTGGCGGGTGAAGGCGAGAGGTAGATCGCGGCGGAGCGTCTGGCAGGGGGCGAGTCCCTCGCTGTGTCATACATATAGCTACTGGAATGCCGAAGGAGGAGACCATTGAGTACCAAGACGCGTGGCCAGACGCGACACGCATCCCGTTCGCCACGGCCCACCCCTCAGCGAGTCGGCGCTGTGCGCCGCGAGCCGCCGACGCCACAGGTGCGCGATGCCCAGACAAGGAATGCGTCGGGGGTGTCGCGGCGACAGGCCCCCGTGTCGCCAGGGCCAACACGCTCGCCCGCGGGGCGCCAGCGGCGGACCACACGCTATGCGGCACGGCGCCGCCGGAGAATGGGCTTCGGATTCAAAGTAGGGGCGGCGATCGCCGCGGCGGTGGCGGTATTGGGCGTGATCTTTTTCCTCAGCCATACGGGTGGATCGGCGTCAGACCAGTATAACTACACCGTCGGCAACCCCGGCCCTGGTCAGCAGGCACCTGCCATCCAGCTCCCCAGCACCGACGGCGGCACCTTTGATCTGAGCGCGACGCGCGGCAAGACGGTGCTGCTCTACTTTCAGGAAGGGCTTGGCTGCGAGCCATGTTGGACGCAGTTGAAGGAAATTGACGCGCAGATGAGCGCCTTTCATACCCTCGGTATTAGCCAGGTCGTGACCATCACCACCGATCCGCTCGACGCCCTCGCGCAGAAAGTGGCCGATGAAGGTGTCACCTCGCCCGTCCTCTCCGATCGCAGCCTGGCGGTGTCTACCATGTATCAGACCAATCAATATGGCATGATGGGAGCGAGCCGCGATGGCCATTCATTCATCGTGGTGGGGCCGGATGGGCGCATCATGTGGCGCGCGGATTATGGCGGCGCGCCGCGCTATACGATGTATGTGCCGGTCACGAAACTGCTCACCGCTCTTCGCCAGGGCATAGGGAAAGGCACACGATAGCTATGGAGCGCATGCGGATCACCCTGCTCACGCAAGAGCACTGTGGCTTCTGTGAGCAGGCACACGAAATACTTCAGCGCCTCGCGGCCGAGTATGATCTGGCGATCATGACCCATGATCTTGGCTCGCCAGAGGGGCAGGCGCTGGCCCAGCAAGGGGGCATTCTGTTCCCGCCTGGCATCTTTCTTGATGGAAAACCTTTCTCGTATGGCCGACCTTCCGAGCGCAAGCTGCGCCGCGAGTTCGATCGTCGGGTGCGTGCCACGCGCTAGCCATCATAACGGTTGGCGAAGCGGCGTGAACAGCAAACATACTACTTCTCGTATGCGAAGGGCGCGGTGCGGCATGTCAACCGCTGATGACATGGGGCTTACGCCAGGGCCACCGCCCGCCCCAGGGCCAGGGAGGCGCCCGCGCGCTTCCACCCGTGCCCAACTGATCGCGCTGATCGTCGTGGCGACGGTTATCCTGCTCGCCCTGGGAGTCGCCAGCGTCGCGGTCGAGCGCGCGACCTCCACACCACTCATTGCGGTCGGTGCGCGGGCACCGCGGTTCGCGCTCCCCTCCACCAGCGGCGGCGTCCAGTCGCTCGCCGCGCTCCAGGGGCATCCCGTCCTGCTGGCTTTCGTGCCTTCGGTGCGCTCCGCCCTCGGCCAAGCGCAATTGCGCGCCCTTGAGGCGGCGCTGCCCACGCTGCGTACGCGCGGCGTGAAGGTGCTCGCCATCTCGACGGATGAGGCGGCGCTCCAGCGCGTGACCGCGCATGAACCGCGACTTAGCTATCCGCTGCTGGCGGAGGCGCCGACGCGCGGAGAACACCCCGCGGGATCGGCCTATGGCGTCTATCATCTAGCGGACCCCAATCCAGGCCCGGTGGATGCGAACGCGCTCATCCTCGTGGATGGTAGTGGCATCGTCCGCGCGGTGCGCGTCCAGCCAGCGCGCGTGATGGATGTGCCCGCCATCCTGGTGCTGGTAGACATGGGCCTTGGCCTGAGGGGAGGTGGCGCGTGAACGAGCGGGTCGCTGATGACGCGCGGGCCGGAAAGGGATGGTGGCGGGTAGCATGGCTCTTCGGTCCATCGGTCGTGCTGCTGCCAGTGTTGGTCGTCTACCTCTATTTTGAGGGCGTGCCACATTTCTTGTCGCATACCCTGATGGGCTGGAATGGCGGGCTATTGCTGCTCCTGCTGGCCACCGCGCTGGGTCGGCGCTGGTCACGGGCGGATGGGGTGCCGCCGCTGCTGCTCGCGCTCTATGCCATGCTGCCCGACGCGATCTATGCCACTGGCCCCTATCACCGCGATTGGATGGATATCTTCCTCTTCCACCCCTCGCTGGATGAGACGTTACCAGTCGCGCTGCCCGTGCTGGCGGTGCTCTGGGTGCTCTTGTTTCTCGGCTATCTCCGTTTTCGCGGCGGAGAGGCCGCCGCGGCGACGCCGCGCGGCGCCTTCGGCGTTCCACACTAACGCCACGCCAGGGCGAGCGCCTGTCGCCCGCGGCGGGCGCGGAACAGCCAGCGGCAGCGCCACTTACTCCGGCTGAGCCAGGGCGCGCGGACGGGCGGCGCGGGCCGCGGAGAGCACTGGCCCATCCACTATAACCACCTTTACCTCACCGATGAGCGCCAGCACCTGGATTTCTAGCGTCGTCTCGGCGAGGGTGGCTGGCGTGTGCTCTTCGTGTGTGAAAGAGACGATCCCCCCGGCCTTCTCGCCCAGCGCGTCTACCTCACCAATGAGCGCTAGGCCGCGCACGGAGACGTGCGCCGAACGCGGCACGTAGAGCGTGACCGCACCGATCACGGCGGCAGCACGGATCACCGCCCGCGGTGGCAGCGCGGCCAGGGTAAGATCCAGTCTCACCTCGCCGATGAACGCGGTGGCCAGTGTGCGGCGGGCGAGTTGCCAGGGGCGGCGCATCTTCTTCGCCTCCCCGATGATCGCCACCACCCAGCGCCAACCGAGCGTGCGCTCCTCAACTGGCATGGGCACGGGGGCATCCAGCGCGGCCAGGGGCGCCAGCGACGAGGTGGGTAACTCGCGCAGAACCGCCTGGCACTCCTCGGCATTCTGGGCCAGCAACAGCGCATCGAGTGCGCGCCGGAAAGCTTCGAAGGGCAGCTCGCCGCGCTCATAACGCACCCGCACCTGTTGGATTGCCGCCTGTTGTGGTGTCAGCGCCTGTAACTCCATGATGCCTCTCCTCGCAACACCCATCGCGACGCTCACCATCGCGACGCTCGCCATCGCGACGCTCACCATCGCGACGCTCGCCATCGCGACGCTGCCGCCAGCGTACCACACCCGCGCGTCTACCAGTCGCCGCGCAGCTCGACCTCCAACTCCAGTTCGATGCCGAAGCGCTCGCGCACGGTGCGCCGCGCCAGCGCGATCAGCCCAACGACATCCGCCGCGGTGGCGCCACCGGTGTTGACGATGAAGTTGGCGTGGCGCGGCGAGATCCGCGCCTGACGCAGCGACGTACCCTTGAGGCCCGCCGCCTCGATCAACCGACCCGCGTAGTCGCCTGGTGGATTCTTGAAGACGGAGCCAGCACTGGGCTGGGGAGGCTGCGTCTCCTTGCGGTGGCGCTTATAGGCGGCCACACGGGCGCGCAGGGCGGCGGGATCGTCACGGCGCAGCAGGAAGACGCCGCCGGTAATCATCTCGGCTGGCTCGATGAGCGCGCGGCGCGCCGCGGATGGTTGGCCGTCGTCACCGAAGACCACGCGGCGCGCGGCGCGGAAGCGGCTGTGGCGATAGGCGAGATCCAGCGCCGCGGCGGGCACCTCGCGCACGCCACCATCCGCGCCGGCGGCCTCAGCGGCGAAGAGCACACGCGCCACGCGGAGCGTGTCGCCGACGCAGGCGCCGTGCGCGCCAGCATTGCTGACGATGGCGCCGCCAACGGTGCCGGGGACACCCGCCCCCCACTCCAGCCCGGCCCAGCCGCGCTCAGCC
>JADMIN010000144.1 GCA_015478575.1 Ktedonobacterales bacterium
TGCCGCTGGGCATCACCGTGCTGGTCACGTCGCGCCACCGCCCGTCGCTGCCCAATCTGCGGCTGACGCCGCTCGACGTGCTGACGCCCGGCCCCGCCGCGGCGGTCTTCGCCGCGCGCTATGCCGAGGCGGGCGGCGCGTGGGAGGCCACCCGCGATGGCGAGCCAGCGGCACAGGTGGTGGAGCGCCTGGGGCTGCTGCCGCTGGCCATCGAGCTGGCCGCCGCCGACGCCGCGATCAACGGGCTGAGCGTGGCGGCGCTGGCCGCGCAACTGGCCGACGCGCACCGCCTGAATCAGTTGAGCGACGCCACCGACCCGACGCGCGGCGTGCGCTACGCCTTCGAGCGCGGCCACGAGCGGCTGCCCCAGCCGCTGCGCGACGCCTTCGCCGCGCTGGGCCTGCCCGAGGGCGCCGACTGGCCGCGGGCGGTGATCGAGGGCCTGCTCTCCGGTGCCCTGGCGGGCCAGCCAGAGGCGCCCACGCCCGCCGCCGCGCTCACCCAGTTGGCGGCGCGCTCGCTCATCCTCCTCGCCAGCGAGCCGACGACCGAGGCCCAGGGCACGGAGGACCAGGGCACGCCAGAGCCGCGTGTGCGCCTGCATCCGCTGCTGCGCGAGTATGCCGAGGAACGCTGGAGCGCGCTGGCGGAGGAGCGCCAGAGCGCCGCGTTGACCGCCCTGTTGGTGGCCACCACCGCCTTCACTACCGAGCACGAGAGCGACTTCGCCGCCCTGGCGCGCGAGGAGGAGCTGCTGGCGGGGGCCATCCGCCGCGCGGGCGCGACGGGCATCGCCCCGCGCCAACTCGCCGCCGCCGTAGGCGCCTTCTGGAGCTATCTCTATCGCGGCGGCCACTGGCGGCTCGGCCAGGAACTCCTCAGCCTGCAACTCGCCGCGCGCCGTGCGGTGGGGGACCGTGCCGGGGAGGGCGCGACCCTCAACAACCTGGGCACGCTGGCCCGTGGGCAGGGGCGGGCCGAGGAGGCGGCGCGCTACTACACCGAGGCCCTGGCCATCCGCCGTGCGGTGGGGGACCGCGCCGGGGAGGGCGCGACCTTGCACAATATCGCGAGTATCGAGGAAGCGCGCGGGCAGCGAGCCGAGGCCGCACGCCATTACCAGGAGGCGCTGGCACTCTATACCGCCCTCGGCCTAGAGCGAGACATGCAGGATGAGAGAGAGGCCCTGGCCCGGCTGGCGCAAGCGGATTCAGTCCCATCGGCGGGCGGCCAGCCCGCCAAGGCGCCGCCCGCGAGTGACGCCGCGCCGGAGCCAGTGGCGGCGGGGGAGAAACGACGGCGCTGGTGGCCGTTCGGGCGCTGAGATCCGCCACCGCTTGCCCCGCGCCCCTGGCCCACGGCCCCTTTCCCCGCACACGGGAAGGGCCGTGAGCGAGGATCCCCGCTAGGTGCGTCGCTCGAACCAGTCGAGGATTTTGCGCAGGCGGATGACGCGCGAGCGCGGGTGGCCGCCGCGCGAGAGGTCGTGGTTCTGCTCCTCGAAGCGCACCAATTGCGTCTCGCGCCCCAAATAGCACAGCGCCGCGAAGAGCTGCTCCGCCTCGCTGATGGGGCAGCGCAGGTCGCTCTCACCGTGCAGGATCAGCAGCGGCGTGTGGATGCGCTCCACAAAGGTGATGGGCGAGAAGCCCGCCAGGCGCTCACGGTCCTCCCAGGGCGTCGCGTTCAGCTCGTCGAGCACCAACCCCCAGCCCAGATCGCTCGTGCCAAACATCGTCGCCATGTTGGTGACGCTGCGCATCGTCACCGCCGCCTTGAAGCGGTCACTATGCCCGACGATCCAGTTGGTCATGAAGCCGCCATAGCTGCCCCCCGCCACGCCCAGCCGGTTGGCGTCAATCCCCCCCCGCGCGATGGCCGCGTCCAGCCCCGCCAGCACATCCTGGTAGTCCTTGCCGCCCCAGTCGTTGATCACCGCGCCAGAGAAGATGCGCCCATAGCCCGTGCTGCCGCGCGGATTGCTATAGACGACGGCGAAGCCGTGGGCGGCGAGCAACTGGAACTCCAGCATAAAGCTCTCGCCATACATCGCGGCTGGCCCGCCGTGAATCTCCAGCACGGCGGGGACCGTCGCCTCCTCGCCGTTGCCCACCCGCGGCGGGCGCACCACCCAGCCTTGCAGCTCCCAGCCATCCGCGCCACGGAACGCGAACTCCTCCGGGCGGGCCAGCTCGACCTCCGCCAGCGCCGCCGCGTTCACCTCGACCAGCGAGCGCATCGCCGACTCCCCCGCCAGCGGCTGCGTATAGAGATCACCCGGCACCGTAGGCGTGGAGACGCCGAGCGCCAGCGTCGTGGCCGCCACATCCAGCGAGAAGCCATAGACGCGACAGCCACCATCGGTGACGCGGCGGGGCAGGCGGTTGCCCTGGGGTCGCGCGGCATAGACGTGAGTCGTGCCGCGCATCGAAGCCAGGAAGTAGATCGCCTGGCCATCGGGCGACCAAGTCAGGTGCGCGTGGAGGTGGGCCACCCGCATGTCATCCAGCGTGGTGTCGGCGCAGGTCGGCACGAAATCCTGGGTGAGCAGGCGCTGCGCGCCGGGCTGGTCCGCCGGAACGACGTAGAGGTCGGTGTGGCCCACGCCGTGGCGGCGCGGGTTGGCCAGGAAGGCCAGCGTCGCCCCATCAGGCGACCAGGTGGGCGCGGCACAGCCGAGCGCCTCATCGGTCAGGCGTGTCGGCTCGCCCCCATCCGCCGCCATCCGCCAGACGGAGGCGGCGGGCCAGCGCCAGCGGTCGGCGCTACGGTCGGCGGTGAAGGCCAGCGTCGCCCCGTCAGGCGACCAGCTTGGCTCGCCCGCGTCGAAGTCGCCACAGGTGAGTTGCTTCACGCCGCTGCCATCGGCGCGCACGGTGAAGACGTGCGTGCGCCGATCATAGAGGTAGCCAACGTCCTCCAGGCGATACCAGAGGCGGTCAATCGTGCGCACCCGCGGCAGGTGCTTGCCCTGGAGCGCGGCGTCATCCACCTCGGCATCATCCTGGTCGCCGGTCGGCGCGGTGAAGGCCAACGCCAGGCCATCGGGCGACCAAGCGGGGCTGCCCGCGCCGTGGCGCAGCGTCGTGAGCTGGCGCGCCTCGCCGCCATCCGCCGCCAGCAGCCAGATCTGCGGCTTGCCCACGCCCTTCTCGCGGTCGTCGGCGGTCTTGGGCGCGGTGCCGCTGGCGGGGGCGCGCACGAAGGCCAGCATGCGCCCATCCGGCGACCAGCGCGGGCTGGTATCCTTCGGCCCGGCGCTATAGCGGCGCGGCTCGCCGCCCGTGGTGGGGGCGACCCAGATGGTGCGGCGATACTCCTGTGCCTCGCGGTCCACCGCCATCAGCACGTAGGCGACGCGGCTGCCATCTGGGGAGATCTGGGGGTCTTCGACCAACCGCAAAGCGTAGAGATCCTCTGGGGTGAGTAAGCGGCTCATCGGCATCAATCCTCCGAGGCTTCAGCGACAGGATGTTGATAGTTGCGGTCCAGCTCGCGCAGGACGGCGCCGGGAATGTGCCAGGTCTGGCGGGTGAAGCTGTGGTATTCGCCGTCACAGGCGGGCACGGCGGCGGCACAGCGCAGGTGCGGCCGCAGGCGGAAGCGTAGCGTCTCGCCCGCGACATCCACCCAGATATGGCGCAGGGTGTAGCCGTGGCCCCACTTGAAGACGACGCCGGAGTCATACTCAACGAAGCGCCCGCGCTCTTGCAGGGCGTGGCGGTTGAGCGTCTGGAGCAGCTCAGCGACGCCGCTCTCGCGCAGCACGCGACGGGCGTTCTCGCGCGCGGCTTGGCGCGCCGCCTCATCGGCGAACTGGCGGTCTTCGGGGGCCTCGGGGCGGCTGAGCGCGGTCTCACGCGCGGTCTCATCAGTCATGCGTCTTGCTCCTGCTTCGCGGGCGCCACCCCGCGGGCGCCACCAGATGGGCGGGCATGCCGTGAACAGCACCGCGTGAGGCCCGGTGTGCTGGCCCCGCTGGTATCGCCCCTCTCCTCCCGCCGTTCTTCCCCCCTCTCCGCGTCGGAGAGGGGGTCAGGGGGAGAGGTGATAGCCCACATATACAGTATAGCAGCGGCGGGGGAGGGACTACGCCACCACATCGGGGCCATGGGCGGCGGCGGGATCGAGCGGATCGAGGGCATTCAATGTGGGATCGAGCGTCTCGCGGCTGGAGGTGCGCTGGTCAACGTAGTGGCTGCTGCCAGCAAAGGATTTGGCCCGCTGCTTCACCTCGGCGGCGATGCGGCTGAAGGCCTCCATCGTGGTGATGGACCGGCGCAGGTTGGTGACGACGCCGATCGAGACGGTGACAAGCGGGAAGGCTTGGCGCTGCCCCTGGCGGTCCTCAGCGAGCAGCGTGCCGCGCTGGAGGTCCTCGGCGGAATAGAGCGCGCGGCTCTCGCGGTCCCAACTGGCCTCGATGCGCTGGCAGAGCGGCTCCATACAGTCGGGCGTGGTGGTGATGATGAAGTCGTCGCCGCCGATGTGGCCCAAGAAGTCTGACGGATTGCCCTCGTCGCGCAGGCCATCCGCCGCCACGCGCGCGAGCAGGCGGATCAGCTCATTGCCAGCGAGGAAGCCATAGACATCGTTATACGCCTTGAAGTGGTCGAGGTCGAGATAGAGGATGGCCCACGGCTCGGTGGAGCGCAGCCGCTGTTCCACGGCGTGCTCGACACGCAGCCCAGCGGGCAGGCCGGTCAGGGGCGAGGCGAGGATGGAGCGCAGGTGGCGCAGTTGGGTGCGGATGCGCGCCAGCAGCTCATCGCCATTGAAAGGCTTGGTGAGATAATCGTTGGCGCTCTCCAACGCGCGCACCTTGTAATAGACATCGTGGCGGGCGCTGAGGATGACGATCGGCAGATGCTCCGTCCGCTCGTGCCCGCGCAACTGTCGCACGACCTCAAAGCCATCAATGCCGGGCAGCATCAGATCGAGCAGGACGAGGTGGGGCAGATCGCGTTGGGCCAGCGAGACACCCTCTTCGCCGGTGGTCGCGGTCAGTACGGTGAAGCCCTCGACTTCGAGCGTCTCGCGCAGGAGGAGGCAGATGGCGTGGTCATCCTCGATGACCAGGATCACTGGCGAAGGTATCTCTAAGCCAGATACGTCCATTGCTTCCTCCCGCGGCTTGGGCCAGAGGACGGGGCGCCAGGTATGGAGCGCGTAGGGTGTCCTTCTCTGCCATGTAGTATACGCACAAGCCGTACCGCATGCGCCAGTCGCCTCGCGACATCATGGAAATCAGGCGGTGCGGCTGCCTGGCGGCGCGGCGGCGTCACGCGCACGGCGTCACATCGGCTTCTCCAAACGCTGGTCTTCCGTTGTGGTGGTCGCCTGCGTGCGGAGCAGGGCCTCCTCCCGCCCCAGCAGCGCATCTTCGATCCGCTGGCGGTGCTTGGGCAGCAGCGGCTCCGGCAGCGCCGCCGGAGTGAACCAGCCGACCTCCGCCACCTCGTCGCTGGTCCCCGGCGCGGGCGAGTCGGCGGCGGGGTGGCAGAGGAACGTCATCACGATCTCGCGCTTGCGCGGCTTGGAATAAACGCCGACCAAGCGCACGATCTTCACCGTGAGACCAACCTCCTCGCGCACCTCGCGGGCGAGCGCCTCCTCAACCGTCTCGCCATACTCCATGCCACCACCGGCCAGATTCCACCAGCCGATGTCGCGGCGGCGCGCGAGGAGGTAGCGCCCCTCCGTCTCGATCACGGCGAAGACGCCCACGCGGAAGCGTGGCGCTTTCTCATTGCCAGGTTGTTGTGCCGCCATATGCGCCTCCCCTATCGCATCACCGGTTCGCTGGGCAGCTCCGCGCGTGCGGCGCCGTGACTCGTGAAGGGAACCGCCAGGGCACAAGCACGCCCCGAATCACTAGTCCTTCGCGGCACGCGGCCTTCAACGCGCGCACGCCTCTCACCCGCACGCTCTGAAGCTCGTCTCCATGCGTCTCACCGGTAGACTCCATACCCTATTCTAGGTCGGCCCGTCCCTTTCCCCGCAACGCATGGCCCGCAGGTCATAGCACATCTCTCCCAGCGGCCCACCGAGCGAGCGGCGCGCGGGTGGGAGGCGTGCGCTACGGACACCCCTCACCGCAACGAACGGGCCAGCGGGGTCGAGGCATTGCGCCTGGTCCCTTATCCGGTACAGGAATTGCACCGTTGAGGGCATCTTTGTCGCGGAGACACGCGCCGAGGGCACGCCCGCCGTTGGCCGGAAGCGCGTGTACCTCGGCGGATGGCCTCTTTACATGAGCGTGCCCGGCCCGCTACACTTCCTGTATCACCCACCCCCGCGGGGAGGGGGTACGGAGACGTCGGTGTGAGGAGTGAAGGATGCGCATCGCGTTAGCGGACAGTGCCGCCGAGTATGCCGTGGCCGCGGCGATGGTCGTGCTCGCGCTGGCGCTCGGCATACTGGCGCTCGGCCTGGGCCGCCTGGCTCGACCGGCGCGTTCGGGTGGGCGGACCGCTGAGCCAGCGGAATATGGCGGTCGCTCTGGGCATAAGACGTGGGTGCAGTTCCGCCTGCGCTATGCCATCATCGCGCTGCTCTTCGTCGCGTTCGATATGGAGATGGTCTTCATGTTCCCCTGGGC
>JADMIN010000876.1 GCA_015478575.1 Ktedonobacterales bacterium
CACCGCGGAGTATATACCTCTCATGGCAGGCGCGGCGGTGAATTTTCTGATGGTCCGCGGGCGCCGGGCCGGGGGGCGATCCCCAGCGTCCTCCGTGCGCCGCCCTTATGGCCGTCAGGTGGCCTAGAGGGCTTTCCTGTCGCGTGGCGGAGTGGTATACCAGAGGAGATAGATGGAGCAGCCACCCCCTCCGGCGCGTGACACTGTCTTCCCGGCTGAAAGGACCCCAAAAGGATTGCTATGAATGATCCCATCCAGCAGGCGCTGCAAAATCTCGCGCCGCAAAGCACTATCACGCGGCAACTCGCCGTCTTCTTTGGCGCGTATCTGGTCTTCCTGATCGGTGCGGCGTGGGTCATCGTCGCGGTAGCGCGGCGGCGGCAGCTCACCCTGGCCACGATCGCGCGCATCCTCCTGATGCTCGTGCTGGCCTTCGCCGCCGCCAAGGTGCTCACCCACCTCGTCGTGGACCCCCGCCCCTACATCCTAGAGCACACGCAGCCACTCACGCCGACCTCGCGCGACAACGGCTTCCCCTCGGATCATGTGCTGTTGGCGGCGGCGCTGACGGCCAGCCTGGCGTGGTTCGCGCGGCGCTTCATTTCGCTCTTTGCCGCGGCGACGCTCTTGGTGATGGTCGGTCGCCTGGCGGTCGAGGCGCACCATACGATAGATGTGGTGGGCAGTGTGGGCATCGTGCTGGTCGCGACGCTGCTGGTCTCGGCGCTGCCCCTGCCCGTGGCGTGGCAGCGTCCAGCGTTGCCCGGCGCGGTGGAGCGCAAAGCGGCCTGAGCCACTGAGAGAGGCACATCGCTCCGTGGAGCGCTCAGGTGGAGCGAGCGGACACTCGACGCCTGGGTGTCCGCTCTGCCCGCATCACACGCCAGCGGAATAGCCGCCGGCATACCACATATCAATGCGCGCGATGCCACGGTGCGGCGCAATCGCCAGCGCGTCCAGCCCTTTGGCGCGAAAGGCACCGAGCGCCTGGGTGTAGACGGCACGCGCGGACCCGTATTCCCCTTGAGCGAAAAGCTCATGCGCCAGTGTGGTGTATGCCTGGCCTTCCAGCGCTTCATCGTGAAACTGCCTCGCCGTCTGGGCGACGATGATGATGGGCGTCGTGCGATTCTCGTTGACGCCAGCGACGCGCAGGAGGCGGGCTTCCGCCAACATCGCCAGTCCCATGGCGGCGGGGTCCTCATCCGCCAGCGCATTCTCTGGGGCGTCCTCCAGATAACAGTCAGCGGTGCGGATGATTCCGTCGAGGGCGGAGGAGGTCGGCGGGAGTGGG
>JADMIN010000145.1 GCA_015478575.1 Ktedonobacterales bacterium
GGGCCGCGTCGCTCGGCTGCGCCTGCGGATGGATCGCCGCTACTGGGGATATCTGCTGCGTCTGGCGGCGCCGATGGGCCTGGCGCTGGCACTGGGGCAGATCCACTATAAGGCTGATACGATTATCCTCTCGCTGCTGCGCTCACCCAGCGATGTCGCCATCTATGGCCTGGCGTATAAGGTCGTTGACTTTCTGCTGATGTTCTTCGCGGTCTTCGCGGGTCTGGTCTTTCCTGTCCTCGCGCGCTACTCCAACGCACTGGACGCGCGGTTCGAGCGGGCGCGTGTGCGTGTGCTGAATGTGTGTGTCACGCTGGCCGTGCCCGCGGCGGTGGGTACGATCTTGCTCGCGCCAGGCATTCTGCGGCTCATTGGTGGTGGCAAGTATCCGCAGTCCGCGTTGGCGCTGCAATTGCTGGCCGTCTCCGCCGTCTTCAGCTTCGTCAATATGATCTACAACTATCTCATCATTATTCAGAACCGGCAGGCCAGTCTGATCTGGGTCGCCAGCATCAATATCACCGCCAACGTGGCACTGAATCTCTACGCCATTCCGCGTTATTCTTATCTCGGTTCCGCTGTCGCTACGATCATCACGGAGGGCCTGGGCATGCTGCTCTCGATTTTCGTCGCCACGCGCGTCTACCGTTCTTTCCCCACGCCGCGTATCTACCTCCAGACGCTGGTCGCGTCCGTAGCCATGACGCTGGGTGTTGTGGGATTGCAGTTCGCGGGCCTGTCGCAGACGCGCTTGCTGGGAACGTTCGCGCTGGCGGGCGCGGGCGCGACCCTCTATGGTGTGGTGCTACTGGCGGTGGGAGGTGTGGACCCTGCCCTGGCGACGCAGATCACGCGGCGGCTGCCTGGCCCGCGCCGCCGCGCGAGGGCGTAGGCGGAGATCGGCTCGCGTGCCGGACCAGGCATGCTAGAGAGCGCAGGAATGACGGTGGCCCCACGAGTCAGCATCATCATCCCAACCTACAATCGCGCACACCTAGTAGGTGACGCGATTCGTGGCGCGCTCGCGCAGACGTATCGCGAGTCTGAGGTGTTGGTGATAGATGATGGCTCGACCGATGAGACACCCGCGCTTGCGGCATCCTTTGGCGGCGCCATCCACGCTATCCGCCAGTCGAACGCGGGGGTCGAGGCGGCACGCAACCGCGGCGCCACCGAAGCGACCGGCGATTACCTCTACTTCCTCGATTCGGATGATGTGCCGCAACCGAACGCCGCGCAGACGCTCGTAGCGCTGGCGGAGGCGCAGCCAGAGGTCGGCCTGACCTATGGCCGCGCCAGAGAGGTAGATTTCCAGGGGCGGATGATTCGCGTCTACCAGCCAGGGTATGAGCACCCCAGCGGCGTCTGGCCGGGCATTCGCGAGTTGGAGCACCTTCTGCTGAATAACTATATTCATCCGGGGGCGTGTCTCTTGCGACGGCGTGTGTGGGATGCCGTCGGCGGTTTTGATCCAGCATGCGGTAGCGCCTTCGAGGATTGGGATCTCTGGGCGCGGGTGGCCCGTCACGCGGCGGTCGGCTACACGCCCGATGTGCTCCTTACTGTACGCACGCAGCCAGAAGGACTTAGCCAGCGTTTCGGTCCGGAGAACTATCTGCGGAATAAGCGCCAGATGATTGACGCGGCGTTCGCTGACCCCGCCGTGGCGTCGCAGCTCGCTCCAGCGCGTGACCGCATCGAGGGCATCTATCTCTTCGATGTGGCGCGGCTGGCATACGCGGTCCACGATGTGGGGCGGGCGCGGGCCGAGTTGCGGCGGGCGCGAGCACGCTATCCTGGACTGCTCGCGGACGCGGAGGCGCCAGGCGCGCGGGCGCTCTGGCTGCGGCTGAAGCTGCCCCAGGCGGCGACCGATCTGGTGCGGGCGCTCAAGCACCGACGCGGAACGACCTAACCCCTTGGTAGCGGTGAAAAGGAGCGGTGTGGACATGCCACCGCCATTGGGGGGGGCATCTCAGGTAAGCGGGAGGTGTGGGCGTTTCACCTGGTCGAGAGGATGTGACGTAGTGCGTAGAGGAAGTGGGTGAGCATGGCGCGTTGGTCTCTTTTGGGGTGGATACATGGCCGGGCGGTGGCCACGCTCGCTAGTGACTCCGCGGCCGCCGCGCCCAGGGTGACGGATGCGGCGACCGCGCCCGAGGTGACGGATGCGGCAGTTGCCGCTGTGTCGCCGCGTCGGCTGAAGATCGCGGTAGATGCGCAATGCCTCCAGACGGCGCGCACGGGCGTCCGCACCTACGTGGATGAGTTGCTCAAGCGGTTCGCCGCGCCTGGCGTGCCGCACAAGATCGTCATGCTCTCTGGCCCGAAGCGCCTGCCGAGCAGCGTGCGCCCTTTTCGCATCATTAACCAGGCTGTGTACTTCTGGTGGCTGCACGTCTGGCTGCCATTGCGCCTCTGGGTGGGGCGCTACGATGTCCTCTTCAGTCCAGAGTACCTAACGCCGATGCGCGCGCCAGCGGCGCGCGTCGTGACCTTCCACGACACGCTCTTCCTACGCCGCCCCAAGGACTACAATCGTCTGTGGCTGCGTCTGTTCCACCGCGTCACGTTACCGGCCATCCGCCGCGCCGCCGCGGTCATCACGCCCTCGCATCACGCGGCGGAAGATGTGGCAGAGTATGCGGGCATCGAGCCAAGGCGTATCCACGCGGTGCCGCTAGGCGGCCCCTCGGATGGGCAGTTGATCCAGGTGGATGCGGCGCGCGCGGCAGAGACGCTGGTGCGCTATGACGTGCGATCGGGGCACTACCTCCTGCACGTAGGCGTGCTGGAGCGCCGCAAGAATCTCGTCACACTGGTGCGTGCCTTCGCGCTGTGGCGACAGCAAGGCGCACCAGACGATTTCAAGCTAGTGCTGGTCGGGCAGCCAGGTCCCCGGCCCGATCTCGATGCTAGCCGGAGTATTCGCCAGGCGATCAGCGATCTGGCCCTCGAGCGGCACGTGACGCTGACGGGCCATGTCTCCAGCGAGGAGCGGAACGCCCTCTATACCCACGCGGCGCTCGTGGCCATTCCCTCTACGTTCGAGGGTTTTGGCATCCCGGTGCTGGAGGCCTTCGCCGCGCGGGTGCCGGTGGTGGTGGCTCGCGCGACCTCGCTACCCGAGGTGGCGGGCGATGCGGCGCTCTTCTTCGATCCTACTCGTCCAGAGGAGCTGGCCGCGTGTTTTGCGCGGCTGACCGGTGACGCTGGCATGCGAGCGACACTGATCGAGCGTGGGCAGGCGCGTGTAGCGGACTTCACCTGGGAGCGCACAGCGGCGGAGACCATGCGCGTCTTCGAGCAGGTGGCGCGGGCGTAAATCCGCGTCTCGCGCGTCGTCGCCCGCGCGCTGGCACGCTCAGCCGCTAGCGACCGCGGCGCAGCCGCGTTCCCAGGCGCACCATCTTGATGGCGCTATAGAGCACGAGGACGAAGGCGATCAGTGCCAGCCAGATATCTACATCACTCAGCAGGATGGAGGAGATGTTGATACCATTCGTGAGGACGAGGTAGGCAATGGCCACGACACCGACAATCGCGCTGACGAGGGCGGGATTGCGCCGGTAGAATTGGCGCACGGACCGTTGCAGCCGCAGCAGGATCGAGACGGCGACGATGGTGCCAAGCGCGACGAGAAAGTCATTGCGGTGACGCGCGGTATTGACCACATAGAGGAAGAGCGCCACTGCGCCGAGCAGCCCAAGGATGGCGGCGGCGATCAGCAGGCTGGGGAACACCGCGATGGCGGGGCGCACGCGCGCGGCGAAGCTGAGCGCCAGCGTGGCGATGATGGCGACTGGCAGAGCCGCGACCGCCACGGTGGCGAGCGAGGTGGATGGTGTGCCGGGTTGGGCAGAGGCCAGCGTGAGCAGCCCGCTATCGAAGTTGGCGTTCAGCCCAGCAATCTGCGTGGTGGATTGGAGCAGCATGACGGCGCGCCTGATGAGGCCAAGATAGGCCACCCCCGCCGCGATGCCCAAGATCAGGCTGAGCGAGGCCATCTTGGCGGCCTCAGCCTTCGCGTCAATGTTCTTGCGTAGCATGCACGCTCCCTCTCTCGCTCCATTACCTTCGCGGCTCAGTTATCTGTCGTTATAACGGGCGACGTGCGAGAGAGGAACGGCACGACCGCACAGCATCATTCCGCTGCTGGATACCCAGGTTCGAATGCCCGCTGGCGCTCCAAGAGGCGCCGTAGCACGGTATGTTGCTCCGGCGAGAGCCTGGCGAGGCCATTTGAGAGATGCGCGAGGTCAGTGAGGAGCACGCGCACACCCAACGTGACCGCGGCGCGTACCGCGGCCACATCGAACTGGGGCAGCAGCATGCCAAATGTTTGCTGTATCCGTACAACCTTCGCCATGCGAGCATATCCTGGGACCACTAAGCTCCAGATTTCCGCTCGCGCTGGATATACTTCTCTGGCCACCAGCGCGCGAGCACGGCGAGAGATGCCTTCTAAGCGGCGCGGTAGGCGCTCGCCCCCGTGCCACCTGGCGTCACACTGTGGCGCGGGAGCTTACTCTAGCCGGAAGAGCAGTGCTTTGAGGTAGCGATCTTCGAGGAAGCCAGGGAGGGTAGGGTGATCGAGGCTGGGGCCGAAGATGCCGAGAAGCTGCCCCACCCGCTCCGCCCGCACTAGGGCCAGGCGCACCGCCCCCTCGAATTCGGCGTAGTCCACCGCGCCAGAACACGAGCACGTCAATAGCAGCCCGCCCGACGCCACGACGCGCGCACCCTGGGAGTTGAGCGATTCGTAGCCACGTAGTGCTCGCTCCTTCGCCGCCATGTTCTTGGCGAAGGCTGGCGGATCGAGCACCACGATATCGAAGCGCCGCTCCGCCTCGGCGGCACTCTGGAGGTAGCGCGAGATGTCTATGGCATGGAACTCATGCTGGTCGGGATCGTGCCCATTGAGGGTATAGTTGCGGCGGGCCAACTCCAGCGCGGGGACCGAGGAATCGACGTTCACCGTGCGCAAGGCGGGATTGCCCGCTAGCCCCGCCAGCGCGAAACCGCCGGTGTAAGAGAAGCCGTTGAGCAGCGAGGTGAAGTGGGGGGCCAGCTCGGCGATGCGCGCGCGCTTCTCACGTTGGTCCAGAAAGAAGCCGGTCTTCTGGCCGATGCGTGGATCCACGAGATAGCGCACCGCGCCCTCGCGGATCTCGCTGGTCTCCGGCACATGCCCCATGACCACGTTCGCGCCGGCGACCGACAGGCCCTCGCGCTCGCGGACGCGGATATCGTCGCGCACGAGCATGCCAGTGGGCTGGATGGCGCGTTCGAGGGCGGCGAGGATGACGGCCCGCTGGCGTTCGACACCAGCGGTGGAGAACTGGGCGACCAGCCAGCGATCATACCGATCCACCACGAGGCCAGGCAGATAGTCGGCCTCGGCATGGATCAAGCGATAGCCCGTGACCTCCGGTGGCAGCAAGCGACGTAGCGCGGCGGCACGCTCGATGCGGCGCACATAGAAGTCCTCATCTATCCGCTCGCTGGGGTCGCGGGTGAGCATGCGGAAGGCCAGGCTATTGCGCGCATTGAGATGGCCGCGCCCCACCCACTCGCCCGTCGCGGTCGCTACATCCGCCACGGCGCCGGGCGGAATGGCCGGGGGTAGGCGGTGGAACGCGCCGGAGAAGACCCACGGATGTCCCTGGAGGATGGCATACTCACGCCCTGGATTGAGTGGGAATAGGGGATATTCGGTCATCATGGCGTTGGCCTATGCTTTCTCGCTATCGGTCACGGTCATTGGGGATCATTGCGCGTCATTCTATGCCACCGGGTGTGCGCGTGCCACTGCCGCACCACAGGAAGAGGCCGACGCGGGGAGGCGGATGTGAGGAGGTTGGCACTACATACGCTCATGCTCTCGTGTGCTGATCGCGCCCTCTGAGCGAGAAGCGCTCAAGCCCAGCAGGGCCATGGCATTGCCGCCGAGCGCAAGGGCGAGGTCGCTGGCATCCAGACCGGAGGCGCGGGCATAGGCTAGCATACGGTGCTGCGAGAGCAGTGGGTAATCACTGCCCCAGAGCAGCTTCTGGGGGCCGGCGACGCGCGCGACAGTGGCAAAGATCTCTGGACGGTAGAGGTAGAGTGAGGCGGCGGAATCATACCAGACGTTCGCGGCGGCGGCATGGACCTCAGGCATCAGCTCGTAGAATGGGAAGCCGCCGCCCCAGTGCGCGGCAACTACGCGCACTGCCGGAAAGGCGGTGATGAATGCCTGGAAGTCAGCGGGCGTGACATCGCCCTTGCCACGGTAGCGGTGTCCGACTGGCTCGCTGGTGTGGGTGAGGATGAAAAGGTTGAGGGCTAGCGCGGCCTCGACGAGAGGGGCAAGCAGGGTGGTATCGCTCAGGCGGTAGCCTTGCCCGTGTGGCATCAACTCGCCAATGCCTGGCATTCGCGCGGGGGCGCACTGCGCCACCTCGGCCACCGAGCGTGGAGCGGCCAGCGGCTGGAGCGCCGCGAGGCCGAGGATGCGTCCGGGCTAGTCGCGCATCGCCTGGATGACATAGCTCTTACATTCCTCGATCAGCCCGGGATCACTCCAGCCAAAGGGAAAGGCAAGCGAGATATCCACAC
>JADMIN010000146.1 GCA_015478575.1 Ktedonobacterales bacterium
CCGGCCATCCAGCGCCACGGCAAGGAGGTCTTCGCCGCGCTAGGAGCGTAAGCGCTAGGAGCGTAAGCGCTAGGAGCGTAAGCGCTAGGAGCGTAAGCGGAGTGTGTCAGATATCTGGCCGATCTCTCCGCCGCGCGTCGCGTATGATGGGGGGCGGGCCGTGCCGTGAGCGGGCCGCTATGTCGTGTCGTGTCGCGTCACGCGCCAGAGGAACAAGCCAATGTCCATAAGCGAGAGCCTGCCCTCCAGCCGGTCGCCCTCCGTCTGGCACAACCGCAACTTCGTGCTGCTCTGGAGCGGCCAGGTCGTCTCGGAGGTTGGCTCCGGTGTCTCACAGATCGCCTTCCCCCTGCTCGTGCTGCTGCTGACGCGCTCGCCCGCCCAGGCTGGCTTCATGGGGGCCACGCGCCTGTTGCCCTATCTCGCTTTCAGCCTGCCCGCCGGGGCGCTGGTGGATCGCTGGGACCGCCGCCGCGTGATGCTGCTCTGCGACGCTGGGCGCGCGCTGGCGCTGGGCAGCGTCGCGCTGGCCATCGCCACACAGCACCTCTCGCTGGGGCAGCTCTACCTCGTCTCGCTGGCCGAGGGCGGGTGCTTCGTCTTCTATAATCTCGCGCAGACGGCCTGCCTGCCCCGTGTCGTCACGGGTCAGCAGTTTGCCACGGCGATGGCCTATAACGAGGCGATCTTCAGCATCGCGCTACTCGTGGGGCCATCGCTGGGCGGCGTGCTGTGGAGTGCGGGGCACGCGCTGCCCTTCACCGTGGATGCCCTCTCCTATGCCGCCTCGGTCGTCTCGATCTTCTTTATACGCGTCTCCTTTCAAGGGGAGCGTAGCGCGCCGCGGCGCCGACTGCACCACGAGATTGTCGAGGGCATGGTCTGGCTGTGGCGTCAGCCAGTGATCCGCTTCACAGCGCTGCTCACCGGCGGCTTTGATTTTGTTATCCCCGGCAGCACCCTGATTCTGATTGTGCTGGCGCAGCGGCAGCATGCCTCCCCCACCGCCATCGGATTGATGTTCGCCAGTGGGGGCGTCGGCGGGCTGGTCGGGGCGTTCTGGGCGCCGCGGCTGCGGCGGCGCTATCGCTTTGGGCCGCTGATCGTCAGTTCCTGCTGGCTCTACGCGCTGGGATGGCCGCTCTTCGCCCTCGCGCCCAATCCGCTGGCCATCGGTATGGTGCTGGCCGCTTTCACCAGCGTGGATGTCGTCTACAATCTCACGCAATACACCTACCGCCTCTCGTTGATTCCCGATGCGCTGCAAGGGCGCGTCAATAGCGTCATCCGTCTGTTCTTCTTCAGCCTGATGACGGCGGGCTTGGCGCTGACCGGCGTGCTGCTAGAGCGCATCGGCCCGATGGGCACCATTCTGCTCTTCACCTTCGGCCTCGTCGCACTGGCCGTGGTCGCCACGCTCAACCCTTCCATCCGCCAGGTGCCCCCACCAGAGCGGGCGCGACCAGAGCGGGCACGCGCGGAGGGAGCGGGTATGGTATCATAGCGCTACCAGCGACACACGCAGGCACGGACGAGGCGCCCAAGGGCGAGAGGAGGCGGGGCCGTGGCATCTGAGTATATGGCATCCGAGTATATGGCATCCGAATATAACTATGCCATCTTCCGTGGTGAAGAGGACTTTGAGGCCTTCATGGGGCCACCGCACACGGGCACGCGCGCGCCCGATGGCCTCCTGACCGATCTGGAGGGGCACGAGGTCACGCTCTCCTCCCTGTGGCGTGAGGGCCATCTCGTCATCGAGTTCGGCAGCTACACCTGACCGTACTGCGCGATGGCGTGCCCATCTATGGAGACGCTGGCGGCGGACTTCGCGCCGCGCGGTTTCACCTCGCTCTTCCTCTATACGCGCGAGGCGCACCCGGGCGAGATCCTGCCCCACCATGCGAGCTTCGCGGAGAAGCTGGCGATGGCGCGCCGCTTCCGCGACGAGCAAGGCGTGGGGCGGCGTATCCTCGTGGATGGCCTCGACGGCGCCGTGCATCGCGCCTATGGCACGCTGCCCAACATGACGTGGATCATCCTGCGTGGCGGCACACTCGCGTACAAGGCCGCGTGGACCGCCGCCGCGGATGTGCGCGACGCGATGGAAGGGGTCGCGCGGCTGGCTGAGTTGCGCCAGCGAGGTGGGCGCCTCGCCCCCTTCTGGACCGAGCGGCTGGGCTACCGAGTGGTGGATCAGGCCGCGTTCAACGCCGGCCTCGTGCGCAACGGCCCCAAGGCCGTGGCCGAGTTCGAGGCGTTCATGCGCCGCGTGCCCCTCGACCGGCTGGAGGAGTAGCTTCGCCGCCGCGCTGGCATCGCTTGTGCGGGTGACCGCTCTCCATGTTACAATAGCGGCGCATCAATAGCGGCGCATCCGCTGGAGACGCGCTCATCCATGAGCGCGCGTCGCGGACGGACGATAGACGGACGATAGATGAGGAGGCATGCCCACATGCGGCTGCTCAATGCCTGGTTCTCGATGCTCTCGGTGGTGGCGCTGGCCTTTGGCAACGGCATCTACATCCTCACCGTGGCGCGGTGCGGTGGCCTGGGCTGTCTGGCCAATGCCGCTGGCGCGCTGCTCTTCATCGGCGCGGGAGTCGTCCTCGGCCTCGTGCCGTGGCTCTTCAGTCTGTTCCGCTGGCTCACCGGCGGCCCAGGCGGTGGCGTGCCCGCTGCGCTGCCCTTCTCACCGCTGTTGCCGGCGGCGGTCTTCCTCGCTGAAACGGCGACGCCCCTGCGCCCCTACTTCGCCAGCCATTTCACGCTGCTCTTCGGGTCGCTGCTGGCCGCGCTGCTGCTCACGCCGTACCTCACGCTTGTCTACAACATTGATACGCTCTACGCGAATCGGTCCACCGCGCGAGGCTAGCCAGCGAGAACCGTTCCGCGCCGACATGCGTCCGCGCCGACATTGGGATATTCCTACTGGACAGGTCGTGCCAATGTGGGTATACTAGTGCCACGCTAGCCGCGCGTCAGGGCGTCTGGCCCTCCGCCACACAGCGCCATATCACACGTCTCGCCATGAAGCCGTCTCCCAATACGCGCGCGGCTGTTGCCAATCGCGCGCGCCACTCGTCTGAGCTAACAGGACATCCCGCGGTGGGCCACACGGACAGGCCCGCCACGGGCGATAGCACCGCCCAACATGCGCTCACGATGTGCTTTCATGCCAGAAGACCTGGCGATGTAGCTTAGGCGATGTAGCTTATAGGCGTGCCTTGCCTGGCAATTACGGGCCGAACCACTCATCACACTCCTTCTCATTGCCAAAGATTTTCCTAGAGCAAGGGGATCTATCCATTCCCATCGGCTATTCTATGGAGAGCGCGGAAGGCGTTGGCCTCGCGGCGCGGAGGCATCACTGGGCGAAGAGGGTAGAGCTATGGCAGAGCGAATCGCTTGGCACGGAACACCCGTGGGAAATGCCTCCGCGCTCAGCACTCAGGGCGCCGCTGGCACAGCGTTCCCTGACTTCACTCCACGGGCGACTCCCGCTGGGGGCGTCCCACGTGTCGCGCCGCGCCCATCCGGCAGCGGCGTTGACGCGGCGCTGCTTAGCCCCGCTGGCCCCCGCTTCTGGACGCGCCAGGGCGGCGGGCATCAGGTGCTGGCGGGCATCGCGCTCGCGCATGTCATCATCGGTATGGGTGGGATCGCGCTGGGCTTTGGCGTCTGGTATGTCCTCGGCCTGGGCGCGCTGCCGCCGGTGATCGCGAGTGGCGCGGCGCTGTTGGCCGCGTTGGCTGGCGCCATCGCCTTCGAGTTGGCGCGCTTCTCCCATCCCGTCGCGGCGCTGATCGCGCGTGTGGTGCTGGTGAGCTTCGATCTGATCGTCTGCGCCAGCCTCCTCTGGCTCTTCGGCGTCGGCAGCATCATGCCGATGCTCTTCTTGGTGCCGTGTGTGGTGGCCGCGCTCTTCTTCGCGCCGCGCCGGGCTGCCCTCTGGGCCGCGCTGGCCGTTGCGCTCTTCGTCGGCGTCGCCGCGGCACGCGCCGGTTTTGCCACCGAGGGCGTGTCGTCCACACCGCTCGCGTTCGATGTCTGGGCGCCACCCGCCGCCGCGCTGGCTGGTCTCGCGGCGCTGCTGATCTCTTGCTGTGGGCGCGTGTTCCCGTCGGTGACGGAGGGCTTCGCGCTCGCCTTCCGACGGATTGACGCGCTGGCCGGTCAGCGGGCGGCGCTGCGGAGTGAGCAGCAGCGTCTCGTGGAGACGCTACGCCTGCTCGAAGACGCCCAGGCCCGCCTGGGCCAAGAGCGCGCGCTCATCAACCGCCAAATTCTCGAGGTCGCTCGCGCCGCCGAGCGTCTGAGCGAAGGGGATACGGGCGCTGTGCGGGCGCTGCGTCCGGGCATGTATGGCCCGGTGAGCACGCTCGGCGGCACGCTCGCCCGCTTGGGGCAGCGCCTCGCCATGATCCAGGGCCAGCAGCACCACCAGACCACCGCCCAGCAGCGTGCGCTAGAATCCCTGACGGCGGCGGCGCGCGAGCAGAGCCAACTCCTCGCCCTCACCGATAACTCCCTGCGCGAATTGGGCACCGCCGCCAACGATCTGGTGGCCCAGGTGCAGCGGCTGGAACGCGGCAGCGGCGAGATGGCCGGTGTGGACCGGCGGGTCCTCTTCCAGGCGCTGCGCGAGATCGAGCAGCACATGCTGACGCAGGCCTCCGATACGGCGATGCTAGGTGCGCGGCTGGCCCAGTTGCGCGCGCGGCAGGTGGAGATCGAGACGAGCGCGCGGCACATCGCGCGCGTCGCCCCAGCGGAGCCAGCCGCCGAGCCGCACGAGACCGGCGACGGTACCCCATCCCCAGCCGCCCCCGTGGCGCCAGGGGAATACGCCGCGCCAGCCTTTGCCGGTGTGGGGATGGGGCAGCGGTTGGAGTCGGCGGGATGGGGGCCGGACCGCACCGCCGCCTGGCTCACCTGATGCGCTGGCCGTCTGGCCCTCTGGTCCGAAGAGGCGCGTGTGGCGGTGGCACCGCGCTTGCGTATGAAGATGGCATGTGACCCTGGCAATTGTGGCGTAACACTGGTATATAATGGAGTGGTAGGACAAGGAGCAAGCCCTTCCCTTGGTTGTCTACCTTACTCCGTATCTCTGGGGCAGGAGTGAGGCATCTGTTCGCTTCGTGCTCCGCGCGTTCTCACTGCCATCACGCCGTTGCGAGTCGCGCTCATGGCCGCCGTGCCCGCAGCGCCCGCCTGAGCCACTCGCCCTGATGCTGATGTGCTGTCTGGAGTATATGTGGCCCACGCAGGGCACCCGCCGTCTCGCTCTGCTCGACGTGCCAGCGATGCCGGCCTGTGACATCCGGCCTCCGACCAGACACGCGCTCCGCGGTCGCCTAGTTGGGCCAGAACGCACTACTGAGCCAGAACGACAGCACGGCCCGTCGTCAGGCGCACAGTGCCGCATGCATACCGCCACCGCGGAGATGATCATCTTCGCGCCGCCTCGACACGAGGCTCGTATTCCGTGCATGTTCCGCGCATGGTGGGGATTGCTGAGAAATGCTACGAGATGACGCGGCCTCGCGGGGCACCGCGGGCTGAAAAGAAACGAGACAGGCTCCAGTCCTTTAGTGGCTGGCAGAATCTCGGCTTACGTATGACGGTATACGATGCGCCCAGAGCGCCACGGATGCGGGAAGCGATTCCCCCGCTCCCCATGTAATAGGTAACACCTTTGCCAACGCAATGGATTGCGCCTCACCGAAGGCGCGAGAAGACCATATCGAGCTTCGAGGGACGCTGAAGCGGGCGAGACTCACAGACGCGACACAGAAGACGCGACCGATCCGCTGCTCGCGATTTGCCATATCATCAGGAGGCCTACGTGCCAGAAGACCAGGACAACACCCTTATCCGCCGCCGCATTCGCCGCGCGCCGACCTCGGCACCCGCCGACGGTGGGCAGGCGCCACTCCCAACATCCGCGGTGGATCCTCTCGTGACCGCGCCCGCCACGGAAGGCGAGGCGGCCCCAGTAGCGCGCCGCCGCACGGTCCGCGCCACGACTTCCACGACACCCACTTCTACGACACCCACTTCTACGACACCCACAGCGGAGCCATCTCTGACGGCTGACGCGGCTCCTGTGCCCCCCACCCGCCGCACCCGCGCGAGCGCGGCGGCTCGCACGAACGACGAGAGCACGGACACAAGTTTCACCGCGCCATCCGCCGAGGGTGTGAGCGAGACATCCGCCCCCCGCGCGCGTACGCGATCCAGCCGCGCATCCGCCCCCACGCCAGAGAGCGCGGCGGCGAGCGAGCCATCGCGCGCCGCGACTGACGAAGGCACAGGCGCCTCCGCTTCTCGCCCGCGAGCGCGCCGCGCCGCGCCACAGCCATTCACTTCGCCGCTAGAGCCGCATGAGGAGCAGGGCCAACAGCAGCCGTTCGCCGAGGCCAGCGCCACCCCGACGCCGTTCGCCGCCTCACCGAGCGAGCCGCGCACTGAGACGCCCGCCTCCACCGAGCCAGCCACTCGCAGCCAGCCGCCGCTGGATGAGGGCCACCCCGCGCCGCGCCCGCCCGCCGCCCCGAGCGCGCAGCACGCGAGGTACGCGAGGCAGGCCACCACGA
>JADMIN010000877.1 GCA_015478575.1 Ktedonobacterales bacterium
GTGGAAAAGTATAGCGTGCTGCGCGCCGACCGCGCCATTGACCGCTGCGACGTGGCCGTGCTGATGATTGATGGCATGGATGGCATTACGGCGCAGGATACTCACATTGCTGGCTATATTGATGAGGCCGCGAAGGGCATCGTCGTGGTCATCAATAAGTGGGACCTCGTGCGCGAGCGGCTACGCGAGGAGCGGGAGCGGGCTGAAGAGGATGCGCTCATCGTGATGCCCGCGCGGCCTAAGCCCTCTCCCGCCGAGCAGGAAGTGCTGGACGCGAAACAGTACATGCGGGCGGTGCGCGAGCGGCTGAAGTTTGTGCCGTACGCGCCGGTGGTCTTCGCCGCCGCTAAGACACGCTATCACGTGAGCAGCATCCTCGATCACGCGCTACGTATCTATGAGACGCGGCAGGTCCGTGTGCCCACCCCGCAACTCAATGAGGTGGTGCGTGAGGCGGTGCAGCGCCACCATCCCCCGGTGGTCCTGGGGCGCCCGATGCGCATCTACTACGCCACGCAGCCCGAGGTCAGCCCACCTACCTTCGTCTTCTTTGTCAACGATCCCACGCTGTTGCACTTCTCGTATCAGCGCTACCTGGAAAACCGGCTGCGCGAGATCTTCGGCTTCGAGGGCACGGCGGTGCGCCTTCAGTTCCGCGCGCGCACCACCGACCGCCAGGATGAGGAGAGCGAGCGCAAGCCCCGTGGGCGCACCGGCCCGCGCGGGCGGCGGTAGGTACACTGGCGACTGGCTGCCTAGCGCCCCGATGGCGCCGTAAGTCAAGACAGTGGTGATGCTCGGTGGAGCGTGCTCGGTGGAGAGAGTGGAGAGAGAAAGGATGCGCATGACCGGGCAAAAGCCCTCCTGGCGGGTGCGCTGGGCCGCGCTGGCGATGCTGGCCACGCTGACGCTCGCGGGTTGCGGCGGCGGAAGCTCAGGCAAGGGCGCTGTGAATGTGGCATACGCTGGCTCGCTGGTGAACCTGATGGAACACCAGGTCGGCCCCGCGTTCTCACAGGCCACCGGCTACTCCTTCCAGGGGCGGGGCGCTGGCTCGATGGCGCTGGCGAACCAAATCAAAGGGAAGCTGATTACTCCCGATGTCTTCATTAGCGCCTCCAACGGCGCCTACACCCCGCTGCGAGGCGATGCCAACGGCAACCTTGTCCGCTGGCACGTCAGCTTCGCCGCCACGGCGATGGTCATCGGCTACAGCCCCAAGAGCCAGTTCAAGCGCCAGTTCGACGCCGCTGCCGCGGGCACGACGCCGTGGTATACTGTGCTGCGGATGCC
>JADMIN010000147.1 GCA_015478575.1 Ktedonobacterales bacterium
GCCTGGAGGCCGGTGATCTCGCGTCCGACAATCAGCGATTGGATGGTGTCGGTGCCCTCATAGGTGAAGACGGCCTCGATATCCGCATGATGGCGGGCGATGTGGTAGTCCAAGAGGATGCCGTTGCCGCCGAGCA
The DNA here is from genome assembly GCA_015478575.1 of Ktedonobacterales bacterium. Classification (GTDB taxonomy): domain Bacteria; phylum Chloroflexota; class Ktedonobacteria; order Ktedonobacterales; family JADMIN01; genus JADMIN01. Next base: position 137 of record JADMIN010000147.1, read on the forward strand.
TCTCACGCGCTTCGGCGACTACTTCGCGAGCCATGCGGGCGTTGTGCATCTTGGCGAGCGAGGCCATCCCCTCGGTCATGCGACCCTCAGCGAGCAACTGGCTCAGCCGCAGGCAGAGCAACTGCATCGTCGTCACGTTCGCCAGCATGGTCGCGAGCTTCTGCTGGATAATCTGGAAGCTCGCCAGCGGCTTGCCGAACTGGAGGCGCTGCTTGGCATACGTCAGCGCGATCTCATACGCGGCGATGGCATGCCCGATGGCCTCCCACGCCACGCCATAGCGCGTCGCGGTCAGCACGCGCGAGGTATCCTTGAAGCCGCGGGAGAGCGCCAGACGGTTCTCCGCGGGAATCCGCACGCCTGTGAGGGTGATATCGGCCTGCCAGACGGCGCGCTTGGCGACCTTGTGGGTCATGACCGTTGGTATGAAACCAGGCGTCCCCTTCTCCACGAGGAAGCCCCCTACGTTGCCATCGTCGTCGCGCGCCCAGATGATCGTCACGTCGGCGAAGGAGGCGTTGCCGATCCAGCGCTTGGCGCCATCCAGCACGTAGGTAGCGCCGTCACGGTGGGCGCGCGTCTCCAGCGCCACGGCGTCAGAGCCGTGCTGAGGCTCGGTCAAGCCAAAGGCGCCGATCCGCTCCATACGCGCCATCGGCGGCAGCCAGCGCTGCTTCTGCTCCTCAGAGCCAAGCAGGGAGATCGAGGTCATGGCTAGGCCCGAATGGACGCCGAAGAACGTGCAGACGCTGGCATCACCGCGTGCCAGCTCCTGCGCGATCAGGCCAGAGGCGACCGTGCTCATGCCGGGGCAGCCGTAGCCGTGGAGGGAGCCGCCCGCGATGTTGAGGGCAGCCAGTTTGGGCACCAACTCGAAAGGGAATTCGGCTCGCTCCCAGTAGTCGTTGATGATGGGGATGACCTCGTGATTGGAGAACGCGCGGACCTTGTCGCGGATGGCGCGCTCCTCGTCGGTGAGCAAGGCATCCATCACATAAAAGTCGGTGCCGAGCGAGGGCATGGGCATACCATCCGCTGGGGCTGTGCTGGCCGTCATCGGGTCCGCTGTCATCGCCGTATCCTTTCCTCGCGTATGCGCCGGCTCACGCCGCCCACGCGCCATCCGCGCTCAACATCATCCGCGCTACAGCATAGGGCAGCGATGCCGCCGCTGGCCAGGAAACGTGTGCGGGAAACGGTGGCGCGGCGTGGTAGAATGCGGCGGACCTACCCCCCTGGCCTCTTCTCTGACGAGGGCAGGGGGAGGAGAGAGTCGCGAACGCCAGCATGGGAGGAAACCTCATGGAGTACACAGCTATTCTCGTCGAGCGCGACGGTCCCATCACGACCATCACGCTGAATCGCCCGGAGCGTCGCAATGCGCTTGCCACCGATCTGATGCTGGAGTTGACCGACGCGCTCAAAGCGACGGGCCGCGACACGCAGACCCAGGTGGTGATTCTCGCGGCGAACGGGCCGGCGTTCTCCGCTGGGCACGACCTGCGCGAATTGGTGGATGGGGATATCAACGCCTATCGGCACGTCTTCGAGGTCTGCAACGAGTTGATGGCCGCCATCCAGGCCATCCCCCAGCCCGTGATCGCGCGCGTCCACCAGCTCGCCACCGCCGCGGGCTGCCAGCTCGTCGCGACGTGCGATCTGGCCGTGGCCGCCGAGGAGGCGCGCTTTGCTACGCCGGGCGTGAAGATCGGCCTCTTCTGCACGACGCCGATGGTCGCGCTCAGCCGCGCCATCGGGCGCAAGCGTGCCTTGCGGATGCTGCTGACGGGCCAGCCGATCTCGGCGGAGACGGCGGAGGAGTGGGGACTGGTCAATATGGTCGTGCCAGCGGACCAGCTCGCGGCGGCCACACAGGCGCTGGCGCTCTCCATTACCACCGCCAGCCCGCTCACGGTCGCGTTGGGGAAACAGGCCTTCTATAGCCAGATTGATCTCGACCAGCCGAAGGCCTACGCCTACGCCAAAGAAGTGATGACGATGAACGCGATGGCGATGGATGCGCAGGAGGGTATGTGCGCCTTCCTGGCGAAGCGCCAGCCGACGTGGGTGGGGCGGTAGGTCGCTCCGCTCGCCGTGCTGTCGCCCGTCTCATCCCTTCGCCCGCGCCGTCGCGCGCACGATCTCGATGAAGTCGGGCTTGAGGCTGGCCCCACCCACCAGCGCGCCATCCACATCGGGCAGCGCCGCGAAGTCGCCCGCGTTGCCCGCGGTGACGCTGCCGCCGTATTGGATGCGCACACCCACCACCGCCGCCGCGCCGTATTGCTCAGCGAGCAGCGCGCGGATCAGCGCCGCGGCGTCGGCGGCGTCCTGGGGGCTGGCGGCGCGGCCAGTGCCAATGGCCCAGACTGGCTCATAAGCCACCACCAGCTCGCTGAGGCGCTCGATGGGCAGGCCTGTGAGGCTGCCGCGCACCTGAGTGGTCAATACCCGCTCAGTCTGGCCAGCGTCGCGCTCCTCTAGCCGCTCGCCGACACAGACGATGGGGCGCGGGCCGTGGGCGAAGGCGGCGAGCGTCTTGCGATTGATCAGCGCGTCCGTCTCACCGAAGTAGTGGCGGCGCTCGGAGTGGCCGAGGATGACATACTGGCAGAGACCCCGCAGCATCAGCGGCGAGATTTCACCGGTGAAGGCGCCCTGCTCCTCGAAATACATATTTTGCGCGCCCAGCCACACGCCCGTGCCAGCGGTCACCGCGTGGACCGCGGCAATCGAGATGGCCGGCGGGCAGAGCACCCGCTCAACCGATGGGATGGCCACCAGCCCGTCGAGGATGCTCTGCGCGAAGTCGCGCGCCTCGGTGGGGCCATAGTGCATCTTCCAGTTGCCCGCCACGATGGGCACGCGCCGCGAGGTTGGGCTATTCATATTCGCTCCTTCCCCAGATCATTACCACCACGGGCCACGGAGTGCCCGCGCGAAGCGGGCGCATGGCGCCTGAAGGGCGCGCGGCGCGGCTTCCCGATGGCGGTCAGGGTGGATGGTGACCAGGGCGAGGGCCATGCGCTCACCCCGGCCAACTTCTCGCGCTTGCGCCTATCCGCCGTAGAACTCTGGGCCTTCCGTGGTGGGCTACTTATTCCGCAGAGCCGCGACACCAGGCAGCTCGCGCCCCTCTAGGAATTCGAGCGAGGCGCCGCCGCCGGTGGAGACGTGTGTGAGCTTGTCCGCCGCGCCCACCGCCGCCACCGCCGCCGCCGAGTCCCCCCCACCGACGATGGTGATCGCGCCCACCTGGGTGCGCTCCTCTAGCAGAGCGATAAGCGCTTGGGTGCCCTGTGCGAAGGCGGGAAACTCCGCGACGCCAAGTGTACCATTCCACATGACCGTCTGGGCCTCGGCCAGCACGTCGCCAAAGGCCACGAGCGTCTGTGGGCCGACATCGAGGATGCGCCAGCCATCGGGCACGGCGTCTGGCGAGGTGAGCGTGCGCTCGGCATCGGCGCTGAACTTCTCGCCGATCGCCACATCCACGGGCAGGATGAAGCGCTTGCCCCCGGCGCGCGCGCGCGCCATCAGCCGGCGTGCCTCGTCTAGTTTGTCATCCTCCACCAGCGAATCGCCGATGGAGTATCCCTGCGCCTTGAAGAAGGTATTGGCCATCCCCCCGCCGATGAGCAGTGCGTCGGCTAGCTCGATTAGCCGGTCGAGCACGGCGATCTTGTCACCGACCTTGGCGCCTCCCGAGATGGCGACGAACGGGCGCTTGGGATGCTCGAGCGCGCCACCGAGGAAGTTCAGCTCCCGCTCCATGAGCAGGCCGGCCACCGCGGGCAGGTCGCGCGCGACACCCGTGGTGCTCGCGTGAGCGCGGTGCGCCGTCCCGAAGGCATCATTGACGTAGACATCAGCGAGCGCGGCGAGCTGTCCAGCGAAAGCAGGATCGTTGGCCTCCTCCTCTGGGTGAAAGCGCAGATTTTCCAGCAGCAGCACTTGCCCCGGCTGGAGTGCGTGGGCCTGTGCCGCCACGGCTGGGCCGACGGCATCGGGGGCGAGCGCCACGGGCCGCCCCAAGAGATCAGCGAGGCGCACCGCGACGGGGCGCAGGCTATACGTAGGGTTCACCTGCCCCTTGGGCCGACCCAGATGGCTCATCAGAATGACGGCGGCGCCGGCGTCCAGCAAGTACTGGATGGTCGGCAGCGAGGCGCGGATGCGCGTGTCGTCGGTGATGCGTCCCGCGTCGTCGAGCGGTACGTTGAAGTCTACACGCTCCAGCACACGCTTGCCCCGCACGTCCAGGTCACGGACGGTGGCCTTCTCCATCGCTAGAGCCTCTCCGCGACGTAGCGTGTCAGGTCGGCGACACGGCAAGAATAGCCCCACTCGTTGTCATACCAGGCGATGACCTTGATGAAGTTGCCACCCAGATCCATCGTCGAGAGGCCATCCACGATGGCGGAGTGGGGGTCGCCCCGGAAATCAGAGGAGACCAGCGGCTCGTCGGTATAGCCGAGGATGCCCTTCAACTTGCCCGCCGCGGCCTCCTTCAGCACGTCGTTGATGGCGGCTTTGCTGGCGGATGTGCTGACGGTGGCGACCAAGTCCACCACGGAGACAGTGACAGTGGGCACGCGCAGCGAGAAGCCATCGAACTTGCCCTTGAGTTCAGGGATGACCAGATAGAGCGCGCGGGCGGCGCCAGTGCTGGTGGGAATGATGTTGGCGGCGGCGGCGCGGGCGCGGCGCAGGTCTTTATGCACGACATCTAGGATACGCTGGTCGTTGGTGTAGGAGTGGATGGTGGTCATCAGGGCCTTCTCGATGGTGAAGGCATCGTGGAGCACCTTGGCGACGGTAGCGAGACAGTTGGTCGTGCAGGAGGCGTTGGAGATGACGCTGTGCTTGGCGGGGTCGTAGGTCGCTTCGTTCACACCCAGCACGATCGTCGTGTCCACGTCCGATGGCGCGCCGGTGAGGGGCGCGGAGACGATGATCTTCTTCACGCTGTCATGCAGATGAGCCTGGGCCTTGGCGGCGTCGGTAAAGATACCGGTGCTCTCGATGACGATCTGCGCGCCAACCGTGCCCCAGGGAATCTTGGCGGGGTCCTTCTCGGAGAAGACGCGGATCTTCTTGCCATTGATCACGAGGTCCTGGTTGTCTACGACTTCGACGGTGCCGTTGAAGCGCCCATAAGTGGAATCGTAGCGGAAGAGGTGCGCGTTGGTCTCAGTGTCGGTAATATCGTTGATGGCGACGACTTCAATGTCGTTAGGATGGCGCTCCAGCATGGCCTTCAGGCTCTGGCGGCCGATGCGCCCGAATCCATTGATGCCTACGCGCGTAGCCATAGGGGTCGTACCCTCCTCATAAACTGGAAAGCGGTCCAGGGACGCGGCTCCATTGCCGCGCCGTGGCGCTGCCCTGGCTCTTCTCTCAGCAGAGAGAGGAGAGGAGGGACAAGGAATAGTCCTCTGGCGCCGGAAGGAATTGTAGCACGCGCACCCCGCCTCTGGCCCACCGGCGCGGAGCCGCGCAACGCGGAGCCGGGCGGCGTGGAGCGAGAAGGCAGGCAATGTGGTGGCGTGGTCCAGAAATCGCGCGCTCGAAGCGGCACCATCCTTGCGAAGGATGGGCTGGTAGACATACCCCCGCACGACCGATCCCTATCAGGAGAGGATGGCACGATGAACCGACAGAATCCGTCACAAAACGACCCCGTAAATGACCCGGTAAACGATCCCGTACAGGATGCCCTTGATCCCAACTCGAGCAACCTTGATGCCAACGACCCGAATGTGGCGCGTGATCCCGTCTGCGGCATGCTCGTAGACAAGCGCACCGCCGAGAACACGCTCTCCCCCACGGTGGGATCAAGCGAGGATACGCTCTACTTCTGCGGTGCCGATTGCAAGGCGGATTTCGAGCGCGACCCCCAGCGCTACGGCTATGCCAACTTCTAGCGCCGGTCCTTCTCGCGTCGGTCACCAACCGGCTCACCCGCGAGCGCCCGCCCAAAAGATCCAAAGGGCGGGCGGGCCGCTTTCTCGCCATGTCCACACCTGGCGACACAGGCGATGCGGCTAAGGCGATGCGGCTAAGGCGCGCCTGTTTCCCGCTCGCGCCGTGGGCCTGTCGTCGTGCTGTGGGCCTGGCGCGCCCGATGCCACCCCCGACGCCGCGCCCCGATGAGGCGCACGTGGCCGTGGCGCATCCCACCCTACGGCTAGCCCTCCCCTTCCCGCTAGCCGATGGCACCGTGGGCTACTCGCGCGGGAACGCTGCCGCATGGCGGCATACGTCCTCATCCACGTATTATAAACGTTCACAGGACCAATAGTCAGCAGTAGACATCTGGAGCCATGTATGATATACTTGAGTTATGAAGCTCAAGGACTACGCACAACAACAAGGTGTCAGTTATCGCACCGCCTGGCGTTGGTGGAAGGCGGGGAAGCTGCCGGGCCGCCAGATGGACACCGGCACCATCC
>JADMIN010000878.1 GCA_015478575.1 Ktedonobacterales bacterium
CCATGAGGATGCTCGCGTCTAGGCCGACGATATCGTCGCGCGTGCGCGTCATCGCGTCCCACCACGCCCGTTTCACATTGTTCTTCAGCTCGACACCGAGGGGGCCGTAATCGAAGATCGCGTTCAGTCCGCCGTAGATCTCGCTGCTGGGGAAGATGTAGCCGCGCCGTTTGCACAGCGAAATGATCTCTTGCATCCGGTCAGGCTCCGAGCCTGTGCGCTTCTCCATGATGGTGGCTTCTCCCTCTCGCTGCCAGCGGACCCTCTGGCGTCGCGGCGACTCCGCGCGGACCACGTGTGGCCAGGGCACGCACACGTCGCCGCGAGCGCGCTGATTGCGCGCCGCGGCGCGTGGCCACGCCTTCTCGACATGATATCCCCGCCCACGGAGCGGTGTCAATTTTAGGCATGGCACGCCGTGGATGCCCAATTGGCGAAATTACGGTATAATAACGCGGCGCTGGTCCGTCATACAGGGTGGAGTACCATGTTCCTTCAAAGTGGGTGCCAAAGTGGGTGCGTGCGGGGGCACAGTGCTAGGGGCAGTGGATGCGCAGTGGAGATGATGATCGTTACAAGACGAGGGGAGGGCATACCGCCCTTATGTCGCCTGTGAGAGATGCAGGGATGCCTGATACTACCGCCCCGAGGAGGGGGCATACGCCAGCCGCGCCGCCCCATCGCGCCCGCCCGCTGCGGGCGGTTTTGCCGTGGGTTGCCACCTTCAGCACGATCATCATCCTGGGCATGCTGGTGCTGATGCTGATGGATACTGGGCGCATCAGCGCTGGGGCGCAACGCCCCAGCACGACACCCACTCCCACGCCAACGCCCATTCCGACCCTGACGGCGACGCCGCTGCCCACGCCGATGGTGGGCTACAAGCTCTATCCGGATTATCGTGAGGGCTTCTACATCCAGTATCCAGCGGCGTGGATCGCCACACCTCACGCCTCGGGCGTTGACTTCACGGATAATCTCAAATCAGGCGCTTTCGATGCCGAAGTGCTCATTCCCTCCAGTTGGAGCGCCCCGGACCAAAACGCGAGCACTGATGAGGCCGCCGCCTGGGTCGAGTACGTCCTGACCAATTACTATGGCGGTGGGCGCATCCCCGGCACGTTCGTTCGGGCTGCCATCACGCTGCCGCCGGTGACGATTGGCGGCATCGAATGGCACACGGGGGATGGTGTCCTCACGTCCGGCCAGGTGCGCTACCGCGTGCAGGTCTACGCCGCCATCCACGAGGGCAAGCCCTACCTTATCAACCTAGCGGCCAGGGATGACCAGTT
>JADMIN010000148.1 GCA_015478575.1 Ktedonobacterales bacterium
CCTATAGGTGTGCATATGAGAGTTCGCGAGGCCGCGTCATACGGGGGAGATGGAGCAAGTTGGGCGGCCTCAAAGCATGGCCTCTCGAAGTATTGAAGCGAACTGCCTGCAACCGTGTCGCGCTGACGGTACTTCTGGATAGTGGGCTTCTCGCGGTCGGAGCGGGAGCGCCAGATGTCCTGAGCAGGCCCCGCCAGCAGGAGCGGCATCTTCCCACACCGCGAAACGCTCGACTTCAGGTAGCCTCGCCTTGCCTGCTTGAGCAATTGCGCATATAATACCCGCGAAGACTAGGCCAAGAGACATGTGAAAGAGAGCATTGGCCGACCGCACCGATGACATCCCGCCGGCACGAGGAGGGACACCATGAGCCAGCACGATCTCACTCGTGCGCAGGGGAACACATCCGCGAACGAGAAACCGCAGCCCAAACTGCTGATTGTGGATGATGAGCAGAGTATCCTAGATTTTGTGAGCCTGGGCATGCGCTATGAGGGCTTTCAGGTGACGCAAGCGACGGATGGCTATGCCGCGCTCGATCTCGCGGCGCGCCTGCGTCCGGATATCGTCGTGCTCGATGTCATGCTCCCCGATCTCGATGGACTGGAGGTCTGTCGGCGCCTGCGCACCGCTGAGGCCACCGCGGATATTCCCATCCTCATGCTCACCGCCAGAGACGGGGTAAACGAGCGTATCGCTGGACTGGACGGCGGCGCGGATGACTACCTCACCAAGCCCTTCAGCTTCGAAGAGCTGCTGGCGCGCGTGCGGGCGGTGCTGCGCCGCCAGCACCGCGTGGCGGCTGGGGGCGGGCCGGGGGGTCGTGTGCTTGAGATGGGCGACCTCTCGCTCAACGAAGCCGCGCGCGAAGTACGGCGTGGCGAGCGCATCATCGAGCTGACGGCCACTGAATATAACCTGCTGCATCTCTTTCTGACGCATCCGCGGCAAGTGCTCGACCGGCAGACCATCCTCAACCGTGTCTGGGGCTACGACTTTATGGGAGAGACGAACATCATCGAGGTGTACGTCCGTTATCTGCGCGAGAAGATCGAGGACAATGCCAGCGCTCCAAAGTTCATCCAGACCGTCCGCGGCGTCGGCTACGTCCTGAAGGGCTAGAGCAACTCCATGCCGCGCGCGCGCCAGCATCCACCATCCCCTGAATCGCACGCTCTCGTCCCCTTGGGTGCTCCTGGGAGTCACGAGTTCAGCGCGCGTGGCGCCGCCGTGGACCGTGCTCCGACGCGCCCAAGTGGTACGCGGCCAGCGGTGCGGAGGCAGCTCTTCCGCTGGAGACACACGCTGCGCTGGCGCCTGGCGCTCACATATGTCGTCGTGCTGGCTGTGCTGCTGGCCGTGCTTGGGCTGGCCCTCAATATCTTCATCGGGCGTATCATCTTGCAGACCGATTTTGATGCCTTCTGGAACGACGTGCGCAGCGGCATCGCCACCAACCAGCGCAATTTCGACGCGCAAGTGCGCGCTTGCGCTACTCCACCTAATAGCTATCAGCAGGCGTTTCAGGATGCCATCGCGAAACCCCTCACGGCCTCGCATGCGGGCATACAAGCCGTCTATCTGCTAGATCATGCCGCCAATGTGCTCACGCCCACCAGCGACGCGGTGCCGCTCCAATCGTCCGGGCCGTATCTCCTCACCAATCAGGTGCTCCTCCTCCGTGAGGCGGTACGCACCGCCCCACGTGGCACCGGCACGGGCTACATCGCCGACGTCCACTATATGACCACCGATGCCCAAGGGCAGCGTATCGGCGTCGAGCTGGCCGCCACGCACTACTATGCGGCCTCGCGCTGTGCCTCGCCAAGCGCGCATGCCGCGGTGGGCATCGTCGAGGTCATCACGACCTTCCCTCGCTACCAGGCGGTGATGATGCGTGTGCGCTTCTTGCTCGTCATCGCGTTCCTTGCCGTACTAGGAATCGGCCTGCTGATCGGCGTTCCGTTGACCGCCGCCGCCCTGCGCCCACTCTCGCGCATGACGGCGACCGCGCGAAGCATCGCCTGGGGCGACCTCAGCCAGCGTATGCGCCTGCCGCACGGCGGCGACGAGATCGGGCAGCTCGCCGATACCTTTGATGAGATGATTGAGCGCATTGATCGGGCGTTCGCCGCGCAACTCGCCTCCGAGGACCGCATGCGTCAGTTCATCGCCGACGCCTCGCATGAGTTGCGCACACCCCTGACGGCGATCCGTGGCGGCATTGATGTGCTGCTGCACGGCGCGAAAAGCGATCCCGCGACGGTGGATCAAGTGCTGCTCACGACCCAGCGCGAGTCCGAGCGGATGTCGCGGCTGCTCGGCGATCTGCTCACGCTGGCGCGGCTCGACGTCAGTCCGCCGATGGAGTTGCGGCCGATAGACATCATCACCCTCGCGGGCGAGGCGGTGGATCAGGCGCGTCTGATGGCTGGCGAGCGCCAGGTCATCCTCGAGACGGACCATCAGGGCCGGCTCATCGTGAACGCGGAGAGCGACCGACTCAAACAGGTGCTCATCATCCTCCTCGACAATGCGTTGAAGTATGGGCGACAAGGAGCGGATGGGTGGGTGCGCGTCTATGTGGCACGGGCGGAGCGCGGCGCGGTCGTGCGCGTCTCCGATAACGGCCAGGGCATCTCAGAGGAAGACCTGCCGCGCATCTTCGACCGCTTTTATCGTGCCGACCGCGCCGCCCGCCAGCGTCGGCTGACCGCGCCGCGCGCTGGAGCGTCCCCCAGTGGCGCGACCGACGCCGCGAATGACCTCGTGGGCGTGCCCGCGTCCCCCCGACGCACGCCACCACCGACCGGCTCAGGCCTGGGACTGGCTATCGCCTGGAAGATCATCCAGGCCCACGGGGGCACGCTCCGGGTGGAGAGTCAGTTCGGCGTTGGCACGACCTTCACGATCGCGCTGCCACTCGGTGATACAAGCTGGCCATCGCGCGCTTCGTGATGCAGTCCCCGCACCCCCACGGCGCTTCACGAGGATGATGCGCATCATACATGCCCTGCCCACGCGCGCGACATTTCATCCCAGAGACACATCGCTCGCGGGTGACGAAGCCAGGCGTGTCCTCCATCCGTCAGGTCAATAGATGGCACGGGCGCGCGAAAAGCGCGGCGCCCCTCTTGCCTTTTCGGGCACATGTGAGATACATATCTAACAGGAAGATATCTCTCTGAGGGGTGCCAAACATGCGGCTGCTCGTGCCTGGTCTGTCTCGGCCATTCTACACGCTGACACGCACCCGGCCGTCCCCTCTCGCGACGAGCGCGCCGCCGCGCACGCGCCCACGCGCGGCAGGTCAACGCGCGGTCAGCGCGGTCCCCCCGCCTGCCATTTCCCCATCCCCACAGCGCCCCGGCTCGACGCGGCAGCGCAGGGTCGTCTCAGATGGCGAGTTGCGCCAGCGCGTCTTGGGCTTGGCGCTGCCTGCCATCGGCGAGCAACTGCTCACACTTGGGGTCGGCGTCTCGGATACCTTTCTCTCTGGCCACCTCTCGCTGGCGGCGGGGGCGCACCTAGGCTACGGACGCGCGACGGCGGTGGCCGCTGTCGGGGCGGCCAGTACCGCGGTCTGGATCATTCTGACGATCTTTTTCGCGGTCAATATTGGTGTGACCGCGCTCGTGGCCCGCGCGACCGGCGCCCGTGATGGCCACCTGGCGGCCCAGGCGGCTGGGCAGGGCATCCTTCTCGGCGTGCTCGCTGGCGTGGGCATGATGGCGCTGGCCGCCCCCCTGGCCGGGCTGATCACCCACCTGCTCGGCGTCACCGGCGAGATTGCCACCCTGGCGACACGCTATATCCAGATCATGAGCTTGGCGCTGCCCGCCACAGGTGTCGCCTCGGCAGCGAACGCGGCAATGCGCGGCGCGAGTGACGCGCGCCGCCCGCTGCTGGTGATGCTGGTCGTCAATGGCATGAACGTCATCGCCTCTTGGATGCTGCTCAATGGCGTACCCCAGTTGGGCATCCCCGCCTTCGGCGTGATCGGCTCGGCCATCGGCGCGGCGACGGGTTGGATACTTGGCTGTGTGCTGGCACTATACTTTCTGACGCGGCGCCATCCCCGCGCGCCGCGGCTGGTGTGGTCGGCCTTGCGCCCACACCGTGAGATCGCGCTGCGCGTGCTGCGCGTTGGTCTGCCTTCCGGCGCGGAGTTAGGCGTCTTCCAGCTTGGCGTGCTCACCTTCTATCGCGTGGTCATCGGGCTTGGCCCAGCGGCGTACGCGGCAAATATCACCATCAATACGGTGGAAAGCCTTGGCTCGCTGCCCGGCTTCGGCTTCGCGGTGGCCGCCACGGCGCTCGTGGGCCAGGCGCTGGGTGCCGCCGATCCCGATCTGGCGGTGCGGGCCGCGTGGGCCGCGCTGCGCCCGTGTGTCGTGGTGATGGGCATCGTGGGCATACTCGCGGCGCTCATGCCCGGCCTGCTGCTCAACGTCTTCGTCGCTGATCCGGCGGTCTTGCGGGCGGGGGATTTCGCGATGCGCCTCTCGCTCCTGACGATGCCAGCCTCGGCCATCGCCTTCGTCTTCAACGGCGCCTTGCGCGGCTCAGGCGATACCAAGTTCCCCGTGTTGGTGCGCGCGGTGGGCACGTGGGGCCTGCGCGTGCCGCTCGCGAGCGTGCTCATTCCGCTGTGGGCGCTGCCTGGCGCGCGCCTGGCGATGGTGGTGGATTTCTGCGCGCAGGCCAGCCTGACCTACTGGCGCTTCCGCGGTGGCCGTTGGCGCTCGACGCGCGTGTAGTGGGCGCGCGTGTAGTAGGGGATGGCGGGTTCTTCCCTGAAGAAGAACTCGTCTCGCCTATTCCCCTGCCGCTAGCTGCTCGATCGTCTCAGCGATGAGTTGGGGCAGCACTCCGAATGAGTACGACATCAGCAGGCGCTCGCCGCGCTGATGCGCGCCAGCACCGTAGGGGCCGAGGTTGACGACCGGTAGCCCAAGCTCTGAGATCGCCTCCAGCGGCAGGGTATACGAGCCGGCGCGCGCGGGTGCGCCCGGCTCACGCCAAATGGGCATGTTGGCGGTGAGCGCTGTCAGATCCGCCCCAGCGTCGAGCCGTAGGTAGCTCATGTCAGAGATATAGGGGAAGAATTCGCGCACCACCAGCCCGATAGCTGGGTGTGCCGCCGCCACGCCCGCGACGGCCTCGTGCAGCGCGCACGGCGTGCCAGCGACATGTGGATAGTATGGCGGGGAATAGTAGACGATCACCGCTGGCCCGCGCGATCCGCTGAGCACCCAGAGCCGACGCACCAGATGCAGACAACGCTCACGCTTATCGAGGTTGGCGGGCCACTGGGCCTCTTCTTCGGCCAGCGCTGCCGCTACCGCCTCCGCGCCCAGCCGCTCGACCGCGGTGGCACGCAGATCCGCATAGGTGAGGACCGCCCCCGTCCATGTGCGCTCCCGCCAGCCCGCGGCGGCATCCTCGCTCCCCCGCACCCACCGTCGCTCCGTCTCGCCAATGTGGGCCAGGGTGCGCTCCAGCACGGTCTCAGCGATGGCACGCAGGCGCTCGAGCAGCTCGCGCGGCCCGCTGGTCAGCGTCAGCACATTCAGAGAGAAATAGGCCATGAAAGGGAGCTGAACATCATAGCCAGCCTTGAGGTCGGTCGCGCGCAGCGTGACGGGCGGCGGCGCGCTCTGCCCGCGCACGACATCGCAGAGATCCGCGTTCATGCTCAGCGCACGCATCAGCTCCGCCGCCAGCAGATTGGCGTCCAATCCATCGAACGGCTGGCCAACATGCGACTCGCGCCCTACCACGAGGAAGCTCGGCAAGAGTTTGCCGATCGTGCCCGTATAGACATAGCGGTGCGGGTCATCGGGATAGCGAGCGGTGGTATAGTCGGTGTTGATCGCTCCCACGTAGTCAAGGCCGTGTTCCTCGCGCAGGCGCAACAAAAAGCGCACCGCCTGGAGAATGCCCGCCGATTCGTTTTCCTCATCAGGGGTGGCCAGCAGGATGAGCGAAAGCGGCGGCGGCGTGCCCGCGCGTGCCAACTGGCGCAGGACCGCGATATTCGCCGCCACACCGCTCTTCATGTCAATCACGCCGCGGCCAAACAGCCAATCGCCGGGATGCGCCGCGAGGTCGTCCGCGAGCGCGGGCGTCAGCTCTTCCAGAGCCGCCTGCCGGGTGGCCAGCGCTTCGGGGTCCAGCGCCCACGGTTCCAGTGGCCCATAGTCGGCGGTATCTACCGTGTCAATATGACCGAGCAGCACAAGCGTCCGCGTACTCTGCCCGCGTAAGAAAGCATAGGCATTCCGCCGACCATACGGATCGCCTTCGATCGGATCGAGACCGCTGGCGGTATAGGCATCGGCAAGACCATCCTCGCGCAGCAGCCGCACCACCTCGCGAACGACCTCGTTCTCGCCTTCGCCGGGGCTGACGCTCCGGATGCGCACGAGACGGAGGGTGTAGTCGCGCACGGTCTCGTACCAGTCGCTGGCGCGCGACAGTTGCTCGTTGGCCATAGATGCCACTCTTCCTCAGGGTGCTCCTGAATAGGTCCACCGCGTCAATAGGTCCACCGCGTCAATAGGTCCACCGCGTCAA
>JADMIN010000149.1 GCA_015478575.1 Ktedonobacterales bacterium
GCGCCGGGTCAGCCGCGCCAGCACCAGGGGGAGGGAATAGTCCAGCCAGACGAGGGTATCGGCCCGTGACCAGATGGTGTCGCGGAGGGCGCTATAGTTGCCATCCACCACCCAGCCATCGCCGTGGAGCGCCGCGGCCACGCGCTCGCGCAGCACCGCTGTTGGCGTGGGGGTCCAGTCGGGGCCCCAGTGTAGGGCATCTAGCTCGACGTGTGGCACGGCGAGCCGGTGGGCCAGCGCCGCGGCGAGGGTGGTCTTGCCGGAGCCACTGGTGCCGAGGACGGCGATGCGCTGACCTGGGGGCGGATGGCCACGACTGGCTAGGGGGGAGCCTGGGGTCACGGTCGTCGTCATCTCTGCCTCCTTTGCGTGCGTGGTGCCAGCATATGACTATACTCTTGGGCGGGGGTCGCGTCAAAGGGTCGGCGTACGTGAATCGCGACGTTGCCACCACAGAGGTCGCCGGTGTTCGACGTGTTAGGCCGTGGGTAGGCACGCCCGCGCGAGAGGGTTCAGTGTTGGGGGTTCGTTGGGGAGAGATGTCGTTGGGGAGAGATGTCGTTGGGGAGAGATAAGGGAGGATCATGTGGCACAAGCGGATTATGGGCGCCGACTCGCCGCGACGCGGGCGCGCCTCACGGCGGCGGGGCTGGATGGGCTGCTGATCTCTAGCGCTTACAACCGGCGTTATCTGACTGGCTTCACGCCGACTGATGGCGACATCACGGAGTCGTCGGGGTGGGTGATGGTGACGCCGAAGACGTTTGGGCTGATTACGGGCACATTCCACCTCAATGGCATCGAGGATGAGATTCAGCCGAGTGGTGTGGGCGTGCTGCTCACTGATGAGGCGCTGCCGTGGGATGTGGCGGCGCGGGTGGCGGGGGAGGATGGAGTGCGCCGACTCGGCTTCGAGAAGGCGTGGCTCTCCTTCGACCGCTATGACCGGGTGCGCCGCGCCCTCCCGGCGGGGACCGAGCTGATTCCCTCAGATGATCTGATCAGGCACGTGCGGGCGGTGAAGGACGCGGCGGAGATCGCGACGATGCGGCGCGCCGCCGATATCGCCAATCGCGCCTTCGCCCAGCTCACCAGCCGTATCCAGGTGGGCATGACCGAACGGCGGATCGCGGCGCTGCTCGACCAGCTCATGAAGGATCTGGGGGCGGAGGGGCCAAGTTTTCCCACGATCGTTGCCTGTGGGCCTGGTGGCGCGCTGCCGCATGCCGTGCCGACTGACCGTGGGGTGCGCCCTGGCGAGCCGCTGCTGATTGACTTTGGCTGTAGGGTGGATGGCTACTGCTCTGACCTGACGCGCACGTTCTGTATTGGCGAGCCAGAGCCAAAGCTCGTCGAGATCTACGCGATCGTGCGTCAGGCGCAGGATGCGGCGTTCGAGGCGCTGCGGAGCGGCACGCGGCAGGGGCGGGCGGTGGATGCCGCGGCGCGTAAGGTGATTGACGACGCGGGCTATAAAGATGAATTTATGCATGGTCTGGGGCATGGCGTCGGCTTAGCGGTTCACGAGTTGCCCGCGGCCACGATGCTGCGCATCAAGACGCCAGAGCAGGAGGCCGAGCTGGCGAAGGTTGAGACCATCGAGACGGACTCGGTGGTTACCAACGAGCCGGGTATCTATATCGCGGGCTGGGGGGGCGTGCGCCTGGAGGATATGGTGCTGGTCACGGCGGGGGGCGCTGAACTCTTCACCGACCGCAATCCGAAGGACATCCTGAGCATTGCTGGCTGAGGTCGCGCGGCGCCAGCGGGAGGCACGCCGCGAGGAGAGGAAGGACCACCGATGACGACGCACATGCCGCCCGCCGCGGGGGTCATGGGGCAGTTCTCGCTGGCGGGCAAGCGCGCGCTGGTGACGGGGGCCAGCCGTGGCCTGGGCCGCACGATCGCGCTGGCGCTGGCGGAGGCGGGGGCCGATCTGGCGCTGGTGGCGCGCTCGGCTGAGCCGTTGGCGGCGGTCGCGGGGGAGATCGAGGCGCTGGGGCGCCAGGCCATCGCCATTCGCGCTGATCTCACCGTGACGCTCGAACGGCGGCAGGCGGTGGAAGCCGCCTACGCGGCGCTGGGGCGGGTGGACGTGCTCGTCTGCAACGCGGGCATCAGCCCGATCTGGAAGCGCAGCGCGAAGGTGACGGAGGAGGAGTGGGACGTCATCATGGATACCAACGTGAAGGCGGCTTTCTTCCTTTGCACTGACGTTGGCGGGCGCATGTGCGATCAGGGCGGTGGGGCGATCATCACGCTGGCCTCGGTGGCGGCGGTCGTGGGCACGCCGCGCATGGCCGCGTATGGCATGAGCAAGGCGGCTATCGCGCAGATGACCCGTACACTGGCACTCGAATGGGCGCCACAGCACGTGCGCGTCAACGCCATCGCGCCGGGCTATATCGAGACGGATATGACCTCTGGCCTGCTCAATCATCCCTATTGGGGCGCCGCGATCCGCCAGGCGACGCCGATGGGCCGCGCCGGGCAGCCACAGGAGATCGCTGGCATCGCGGTCTATCTGGCGTCGCCCGCCTCGAGTTTCGCCACGGGCCAACTGTTCATTGTGGATGGTGGCGCGGTCGCGGGCTGATTGATGGGCGCTGGGCGTGCCGCTGCCACGTGGGGCTGTTCTTGCCTGAGGATGTGGTGAGCGGGCGGTTGCTCGTGCGCGCTCCCTCGCGGAGTTGGCGGGCGGACCGTGGGCCGCGGGCGTCTTGGCGCCGTCATCTGTGACATGCTATCGTATGTGAAGTACGGGTGGGAGAGCCTCAGGGAAGTGCATCGAGGAGCCGATTTCATGGCGATTGAAAAGCGCGAGCCAGTCGTTCGCGCGTTCGATACGGCGCAGATGCGTAAAGCGGTGCGGCAGATCATCTTGGCGATTGGCGAGGATGCTGAGCGCGAGGGTCTGCGCGAGACACCGCGCCGCGTGGCCGATATGTATGCTGAGGTCTTCGCGGGGCTGCGACAGGATCCCGCTGATGTGCTGCGTGTGGGCTTCGAGGCGGGGCACCAGGAGATGGTGCTGGTCAAGGATATCCCGTTCTATAGCATGTGCGAGCATCACTTCTTGCCATTCCACGGCGTGGCGCATGTGGGCTACATTCCCAATGGGCGCGTGGTGGGCCTCTCCAAGCTGGCTCGCGCGCTGGAGATTCTGGCGCGTCGGCCGCAGTTGCAGGAGCGATTGACGAGTCAACTGGCCGATGTCATCATGTCAACGCTGGAGCCGGCGGGCGTGGGCATCGTCATCAAGGCTGAGCATCTCTGTATGACGATGCGCGGCATCCGCAAGCCGGGCAGCCAGACGATCACCAGCGCTATGCGCGGCGTCTTCCAGCGCGGGGCCGCGACGCGCGCCGAATTCATGGCGTTGATTCGCGAGTAGGCGCATGGCACGAGGCGAGTTGGCCGCTCGCCTAGGGATAGTGTGGCTCTACCGACGGCGTGGGGGCGCGTTGGTGGCGTGGCTCAGGTACCAGCAGTTGATAGGTGGCCGCCGCGGCCAGGCCCGCCAGCGCCGAGAGCGCGAAGACGGGGGTGTAGCCCCAGGTATCGGCGAGCCAGCCGCCGACCATCGGCGCCCCCACCGCGAAGGGTGCGTAGGCGACTGAGGAGAGGGCGATATAGGTCGGGCGGCGGTCCTCTGGCCCAAACTGGGTGATGAACGTCAGCCCGGCCAGGCCGACCGCCGCTACGTTCAGCCCGAGGAGGAGGAAGACGAGCGCGTAGGCCCAAAAGCCGTGGGCCACCAGCGCCAGCAGCGCCGAGAGGGCCGCGCAGATGGCTCCCCAGACCAGCACGGCGCGGTGCCCATAGCGGTCGCCGACGGCGCCCCAGAGGAAGTTGCCGCCGGTCGCGCCGAGGAAGAGGATGGTGCTCTCCGCGCCGACTTGCGCATCGGTTAAGCCGCCCCGGCGCAACGCCGCCACCGCGAAGAATGCCCCGGCCATCGTGGCGATGCCCGCCAGGCCATTGCTCGCGATCAACCGGCGCAGCCCGCTATCCTGGCGCAACAAGTGCCCGATGGCGCGCATCTGCTCACGCGCCGAGGTGTGCCACTGCCGTGACCGCGGCGCGCGGGTGACCGCGGCCGCGCGGGTGACCGCGGCCGCGCGGGCCTGGGCGGCGGAGCGCCCGCGTCGGCGCGTGGGGCGCTCGGCCAGGGGGCGCGCTGGCTCGCGGCCCAGCGCCAGCAGGATAAAGGAGATGATGAACGCGACGAAGGTCAGCGCGAAGCAGATGGCGAAGTTGAGCGGCCAGGCGATCCGTGCCAGGATGGCGGCGGCCAGCGCCGCGCCGCCGATGCCCAGCAGGCCGCCCACACCGATCCACAGGCCGAAGAAGCGCCCGATCCAGGTGTGGGGAATGGAGCGCGCCACCATATCCAGCCAGGCGGGGGAGGACAGCCCGGAGCCGATGAGCGCCAGGAAGAGCATCACGAAGAACAGCGTCAGCAGCAGCACGGCACTGCGCCCGACGAGCAGCAGTGTGCCGACGGCCAATAGCAGGTAGGGGACACGCTCGAGTATGGTCAGGCGCAGGATCAGCGGCAGCACGCGGCTGCGCCGCTCCACCAGGGGCGCGACGAAGAGCTGTGGGCCGAACTGGCCGAGCGCGCGGACGGCGGGGATGAGCGCGACCACTTCGTTCGAGGGGGTCAGGTGATGGACGAAGAGGGGCAGCACGGCATAGGCGGAGGAGATGCTGAGGCCGAGGCTGAAGAAGGCGATGTCGGCGCCCAGCACGAGGAAGTTCCAGCGCATGAAGGCGGGCCATGCGGCGAAGATGCCCGCCCGTGGCAGTTCCGTGCGCGCCGCCACCGTCGCCCTCCTGATGCTCTTCGTGCCGCCCTGCGCGCGCCCCGGTCGGGCACGCACCCGGTGAGCATAGCATCAGGAGGGAAGGCGCCGCAAGGGTGACATTTCCTTCGCGGGCGCGTCCTTCGCGGGTGTCGCCATCCCGCCGCGCCCGGAAGTGGCGCGGCGCATCGGGCGCGGGCTGGGGCAGGCTAGGCGAGACGCCAACCTGCCACTCTAGCGGGTATGATGCCCTTTAGCTTCGCGCGCTCACGCGCTCTAGGCGTGCTTTCAGTGCGGCGTGCTCCTCGGCGATGGCGGGGGGGAGGTGGGTGCCGAACTGTTCGAAGAAGGGCTTTTGGTCGGCCCACTCCCGCTCCCAGGCGGCTGGGTCCACGCTGAGGAGCCGCGCCAACGCCGCCTGGGAGATCTCCATGCCTTCGAGGTTGAGGGCGTCGGGGGTGGGCACGTGGCCAATGGCGGTCTCGCGCGCCTCGCCGCCGCCGATGATGCGCTGGTGCATCCACATCAGCACGCGGACGTTCTGTCCGAAGCCGGGCCAGAGGAAGCGGCCATCGGTGTCTTTGCGGAACCAGTTGACGTGGAAGATCATGGGGGGGCGCGGCGTGCGCTGGCCCATCGCCAGCCAATGGCCCCAGTAGTCGCCCATGTTGTAGCCACAGAAGGGGAGCATGGCCATGGGGTCGCGGCGGGTGACGCCGACCTTGCCGCTGGCCGCGGCGGTGGTCTCGGACCCCATGCCCGCGCCGACGAAGACGCCGTGCTGCCAGTTGAACGCCTGATAGACCAGTGGGGCCACGTGGGCGCGCCGTCCGCCGAAGATGAAGGCCGAGATCGGGACGCCTTGCGGATCCTGCCAGTGGGGTGAGATCGAGGGGCACTGGCTGGCCGGGGCGGTGAAGCGCGAGTTGGGGTGCGCGGCGGGGCCGAGGCCGGGCTGCCACGGCTGTCCCTTCCAGTTGAGGGTGCCGGGCGGCGGTGTCTTCTGGTCGGGGTGCATGCCCTCCCACCAGGGGAGGCCGTCGGGCGTCAGGGCGACGTTGGTGAAGATGCTGTTGCGTGAGAGCGCGGCCATGGCGTTGGGATTGGTCTCTTGGTTGGTGCCGGGGGCGACGCCGAAGAAGCCGTTTTCTGGATTGACGGCCCAGAGGCGCCCATCCTCCCCGATACGCATCCAGGCGATGTCATCGCCGACCGTCCAGACCTTCCAGCCTTGGTCGGCCAGGGGGGAGACGAGCATGGCGAGATTGGTCTTGCCACAGGCGCTGGGGAAGGCTCCGGCCATGTAGGTGACGTTGCCGGAGGGGTCTTGCAGGCCGAGGATGAGCATGTGCTCGGCCAACCAGCCTTCTTTCCAGCCCATCCAGCTTGCCAGGCGCAGTGAGAGGCATTTCTTGCCTAGGAGCGCGTTGCCACCGTAGCCAGAGCCGATGCTCCAGATCAGTTGCTCTTCGGGGAAGTGGAGGATGAAGCGGCGGTCGGGGCTGAGGTCGCCGGTGGAGTGGAGGCCGGGGACGAAGACGCCGCCGTTGTGTTCTAGGGTGTCGAGGGCGACCTGGCCCATGCGGGTGACGATGCGCATGTTGGCGACGACGTAGGGGCTATCGGTGACCTCGACGCCCACCTTGGCGTGTGGCGAGCCAGCGGGACCCATCAGGTAGGGGATGACGTACATGGTGCGCCCGCGCATCGCGCCATCGAAGAGCTTGCCGACGCGCGCTTTGGCCTCGGCGGGGGCCATCCAGTTATTGTT
>JADMIN010000879.1 GCA_015478575.1 Ktedonobacterales bacterium
GGGTAGAGCTGGCGCCCCAGGCCCTCGATGTTCAGCAGGGTCTTTTGCAGCAGCACCAGCTGCGGCTGGACTTCCATGTGAAAGCGGCGCGCGGTCTGGAACAGCCGCAGCAGCAGGCGGCCGAAGGAGATTTCCTTCAAGGGCCGTTCGAAGATGGGCTCGCAGACGCTGCGTACCGCCGCCTCGAACTCTTCCACCCGCGTGTCCTGGGGCACCCAGCCGGACTGGATGTGCAGCTCGGCCACGCGGTGATAGTCGCGGTTGAAGAAGGCCAGGAAGTCTTCCGCCAGATAGCGCTGGTCCTGGGGGCTGAGGGTGCCCATGATGCCGAAGTCCACGGCCAGGTAGCGGCCTTGTGGCGAGACGAAGATATTGCCCGGGTGCATGTCGCCGTGAAAGAAGCTATCGCGGAAGACCTGGGTGAAGAAGATCTCCACCCCCGCTTCGGCCAGGCGCTCCAGGTCGATGCCGGCCTCCTTGATGGCCTTGACGTTGCCGATGGGGATGCCCGAGATGCGCTCCATGACCAGCACGTTGCGGTGCGTGTAGTCCCAGTACACCTCCGGAATATAGAGCAGCGGCGAATCCATGAAGTTGCGCCGCAGCTGCGAGGCACTGGCGGCCTCGCGCATGAGATCCAGCTCGTCGTTGATGATCTTGTCGTACTCGGCCACCACCTCCGTGGGCCGCAGGCGCCGCCCTTCGCCCCAGTAGCGCTCCGCCAGCTCGGCCAGCACATAGAGCAGCGACAGGTCGCGCTGGATGATGCGCTCGATGTTGGGGCGCAGGATCTTGACCACCACCTTGCGCCCGTCGTGCAGCTCCGCGCGGTGTACCTGGGCGATGGAGGCGGAGGCCAGGGCGCGGGTCTCGAAGGTGTGAAAGATCTCCGCCAGGGGACGCTCGTAGGTGC
The DNA here is from genome assembly GCA_015478575.1 of Ktedonobacterales bacterium. Taxonomy (GTDB): domain Bacteria; phylum Chloroflexota; class Ktedonobacteria; order Ktedonobacterales; family JADMIN01; genus JADMIN01. The sequence goes on from JADMIN010000879.1 coordinate 914, forward strand.
GCTCGAGGATGGCGCAGGCCTGTTCGCTGGGGAACGGCGGCACGTGGTCCTGCAGGTATGCCAGTTCCTCGGCGATGTCGTCGGGTAGCAGGTCGCGGCGCGTGGAAAGCAGCTGGCCGAACTTGACGAAGATCGGACCCAGGTCCTCCAGGGCGCGCCGGATGCGCACGCCGCGCGGTTCACGGTGGTGCCGGAACCAGTTCCACGGGGCAAGGTAGCGCACGAAGCGAATCGGACGAAACAGGTGGGTGGCCAGGATGATCTCATCCAGACCGTGTTTGACCAGGACCAGGTTGATGTACAGCATGCGCCATACCTGGCCCGGCAGCAATATCACGCCGGCCCTCCCCGCAGGCCCGCCGCGAGCCTGCTGATGCGC
>JADMIN010000880.1 GCA_015478575.1 Ktedonobacterales bacterium
CCCTGAGATGCCTGCCGGTTGAGCGGGCGAGCGGGCTAGCGGACCGCGTACTGGAGCGCGTTGAGGATGACCACCACCAGCACGAGCGCGTTGCAAACCCAGATCGTGGTGTTGGCGATGCCGCGGTGGTAGCGCCGTAGCAGCACGATGCCCAGCGCGACCGCTACCACCACCAGCGCCTTGTACGCGATCAGGGCGCCGAAGCCGAAGTGCGCCAGCAGCCCGCCCATCAGCGGGTTGCCCTCGTGCAGGCCGCCGCGCAGCCCGATGAAGGTGGTGATCAGGTCGCCGGCATTGAGCAGGGCGAATAGCCCGAGCCATACGGGCAGTAATCCCAGGCCCGCGTGGCGGCGCGCGGTGGCGCGGGGCCGGGCGTGGTGCGCCGGGGCAGTGCCGACGACAAAGGGGCGCGCAGGGTGGCGCACGACCAGCGGTTGTGTCCAGCCGAGCGTGAAATGGTCGCCACGCTGCCGCTCGCGGGTGTAACTGTGCGCGAAGATGTCAGTCATCATACGTCCTGCCCCTGCGCTCCTTGATCTGCTCGCCACCGCTCGTGGGCGCCGCTCTGTACGGGCGCCGCCGGGGGACCACGTGCCACGCGTCCCGTAGGGTTCCTTACCAAGTCGCGTGCCAATACGGAAAATGCCCCCTGTCCGCGACGGACCAGCCAACCGCCCGCACCTGGCGACGCCACCGGCCACCGGCTCCCACACTCCGCGCACCTGCCGACGCGGCGATTGCAGGCGCTATAATAGGGCTGCGAACGCGGAAAGGGATGGTGAGAGCACATGGCGTGGGACCAGGACCCGGCGGCGCGGCTGGAGGGGTCCGCACACGACGCGCGCGGACCGGACGATCCAGCACCGGCGGCGGCGGACTTCAACGCGCAGTACGGCGCGCTCGTGAAGGATGTGTTTACCCGGATCGTCAACGACGCCCTCGCCAGGGGCGAACACCCCGAAGCGCAGGCCCGCGTCTACGCGTCGCTGGGCAAGCCCGACTTCACGCTCGCGTACCTCGTCGCGGGCACGCTGCCGGACGGCGAGAAGCGCGACCTGCTGGCGGCGGCCTACGAGCGTCGCGCCACCTACACCGAGGAGAAGGCCCGCGAGTTCGACCGGCGCTTCCACCGGCCCTTTCCCCTGCTGTTTACCGGTGCAACCAGGGACCGCATGACGGCGCGGCGGATTCGCGCGGGCCAGGGCATCCGCCCGGAGCCAGGCAGCGCGGCCCAGTGACGATATATCTGTCACCCTGGAGCCGGCGGCCGCGCCGTGCGCGCCGCAGACC
>JADMIN010000881.1 GCA_015478575.1 Ktedonobacterales bacterium
CGGCAATACGCGAGCAGCCCGATCGCGCGGAAGACGGCGGCGGCCAAATCGTTCTTTCAGTATCTGAGAGAGAGCGGGGCGATCGAGGCGGATGTGGCGCTGCATCTGCTCGCGCCCCGCGTGGATCGCTACATCCCGCACGCGATCACCACCGATGAAGTCGCGCGCCTCCTTGCCGCGCCGACCCGCGTGAAGCCGCCGGAGAGCCTGCGCGACGCGGCAATGCTGCAACTGCTCTACGCAACGGGGATGCGCGTCTCGGAGTTGGTGGCGCTCGATCAGAACGATCTCGATCTCGCGCAAGGATGTATTCGCTGTGAGGGGCGCGCCGCGCGGCAACGGCTCGTCTGGCTCACGCCGACCGCGCACGACGCAGTGCAGCGCTACCTCGTGACCAGCCGCCCGATCATCGCCCGCGCACACGGTGCGGATAAAGAGGCGCTCTTTCTCAATCATCGCGGTCAGCGGCTGACGCGTCAGGGTTGCTGGCTGCTGCTCAAGGGCTACGCGCAATCCGCCTCGGTACGTAATGTCACGCCGCATACCCTCCGCCACACCTTCGCCGCCCACGCGCTGACAACGGGCCATCACCTGCGCGAGGTGCAGACGATGCTCGGCCACGTGAGCATTTCCACGACACAGGTCTACCAGCGCATGCGGCCCGTGCTGGAGCCATCGGCCGCAACCGGTACGCTGCCTGCCCGCAGTGTGGTAAAAATGTTGGGCGGTGGGCCGGCGGCGGTCCCGCACCCGCTCGTGACGGCAGGTGGGATCGCCGCGATCGTCCCGGTCGGTGGCGAGATTGTGGAGACGGTGGCACACGAGGATTGACGCTCCGTTGCGGCGAAATCCGCGCCTTTGCCGCCCCGGCGCCAGCCGTCGGGGCGGCTTTTTCAGGACTGAGGGCTGAAGGAACCTAACCCCCCGGCCCCCTTCCCGCGAGGAAGGGGGAGGGAGCCTCCGAAGTACCGAGGCATTGCTGGTAGGGTACTCCATTACCATGAGTCACCCCCTCCTCGCGGGAGGGGGCCGGGGGGTAGGTATGCATACTGGCCTGCAACTGGAATCTATGGAACCAATCGTTTCGCTCGCCAAGCGGCGGGGGATCATCTTTCAGGGGAGCGATATTTACGGTGGCTTCGGCAACGCGTGGGACTACGGGCCGCTCGGCGTCCTGATCGAGAACAATGTCAAGGCGGCGTGGTGGAAGGCGATGGTGCAACTGCGCGACGACATCGTCGGGCTGGATGCCGCCATCCTCATGTCACCGCAGGTCTGCGAGGCGTCCGG
>JADMIN010000150.1 GCA_015478575.1 Ktedonobacterales bacterium
GTGCAGGAGCGCCGCGGCTCCCTCAAGGTCTGGAACCTGGGGCTGGTCATCGCGTCCTTCGCGCTTTCCATCTTCGGCACCTTCGAGGTGCGCAGTGGCCTCATCACCTCGGTGCATTCCTTTGCCTATTCCAGCATTGGGCCGTGGTTCCTCGGCTTCCTGGCGGTGATCCTGCTGGCCTCCATCGCCCTGTTCATCTATCGCCTGCCGCGGCTGCGCCCAGAGCACGAATTCGACTCGGTCATCTCACGTGAGGGCAGCTTCCTGGCCAATAACCTGCTGCTCACGGGCATTGCCTTCGCCACCTTCTGGGGCACCGTCTTCCCCGTCATCTCGCAGGTCGTGCGGGGGCAGACCATGACGGTGGGGCGCCCCTTCTATCAGCAGGTGAATGGGCCGCTCTTCTTGGCGCTGATCTTCGTCATGGGCGTGGGTCCCCTGCTCGCGTGGCGCCGCGCCTCGCGCGCGAGCATCTGGCGCAACGTCCGCTGGCCAGCGCTGGCCGCGGCGGTGAGCGCGCTGCTCCTGCCGCTGTTCGGTGTGCGTGGTCTCTGGCCAAACATCGCCTTCGCGGTCTGTGTCTTCGCCGCCGGCACCATCGTCTACGAGGTCTGGCGTGGCATGCGCGTGCGGCACGGACATGGCGAGCCATATCCGCGCGCGCTGGTCATGCTAGTGAATCGCCACCGCCAGCGCTACGGCGGCTATCTCGTACATCTGGGGCTAGTCCTGCTCGCGGTGGGGGTCATCGGCTCGCAGTTCTTCCAAGTGCAGCGCGACGGCCAACTGCGGGTGGGCCAGCGCCTCGACGTGGGCGGCTACACCCTTACCTACCGCGGCATCACCGATACGGCGCGCGACGGCATCGAGGTGGTCCGCACCCGCTTCACCGTGAGCCGGGGCAGCCAGCAGCTCGGCGATATCTATCCAGGACATCGCCTCTATCCTGGCTTCCCCAATCAGCCGACGAGCATGATCTCGATCACCAAAGACGGCCTCAACGACCTGTACGTCTTCCTCGCGGGCTACGATGGCACAACCTCGGTGACGATTCACGTCTTCCTCAATCCACTGGTCTCGTTTATCTGGCTTGGCGGCCTGCTGATGATCGCCGGCGGCATCCTCTGCTGGTGGCCACAGCGCCCCCGCGCCATGAAGCTGGCGGAACCGCGGCCCGCGCGGGTGGAGGTGACGGTATGAGATGGCAGCCGCTCTTACGCCGTCCGGCGTTCCTCATCTCCCTGGCCCTCTTCCTCGCGGTTGGCGCCGTCTGGATACTTCAGGCGGTGAGCATCGCGCCGCCACCCACGCTCGATGAGCGCGTCTCGAGGATAGGGTCACAGATCCAGTGTCCCGTGTGCAGCGGGGAATCGGTCGCCGACGCGACCTCCGCCCAGGCACAACAGATACGCGCGCTCATCCGTCAGCAAGTCGCGCAGGGCAAAACGGACCAGCAGATCATCCACTACTTCGTCGTGCGCTACGGCGAGGGCATTCTGGAAAGCCCACCGAAGCGGGGCTTCACCTCATTGATCTGGCTCGCTCCGCTCCTGATGCTGCTGGCCAGTATCGGTATCGTCACCTCCGCCGCGCGCGAGTGGCATCCCGCGCCCGCCACGCCCGCGGAGGACGAGGAGAGCGCCGTCGCGGCGCAGCTCACGCCAGAGGAGCGCGCGCGCCTGACCGATGTGCTGCGCCGCGAGCTGGCGGCGGATGAAGGACTCTCCCTGACCCCTGGAATGGAGGGTGCGTAATGCCGCTGCTGCTCGCTGCCCTGCTCGGCCTGGCCGCGCTCTGCTTTGTCATATATCCTCTGCTTGGGGTGGAGCGGCCACGTGCGGCGGGCACGCCCGTCACGCCCGCCACCGAGCTTGCCGACCGCGAGCAGAGCGCCAAGGCGGCCTTGCGCGAGGTCGAGTTTGATTACTCGCTGGGCAACCTCGAAGCGACCGATTACCAGACGCTGCGCGAGCGCTATGAGCGGCGCGCGCTGGCCGCGCTCAAGCTGCGCTATCAGCGCGAGCAAGAGCTAGACGCCCAGATCGAGCGCGAGTTAGCGGAGTTACGCGCCCGCGGCGAGCCAGACGCGGCGGCCTCGCCCTCCACCGCGGCGCGCCCCACGCCCGCTCACCCGCGCGGCCCACGCACCCGCCGCCGTGGGAAGGGGGTCTAGCATGGGCACTCACCGGCTTCCTGGCCTCACTCGTGGTCTCTTGACTCGTGGTCTCTTGACTCGTGGTCTCTTGACTCGTGGTCTCTTGGCGCTCATCTGCGTGCTGCCGCTCTCCGCGCCCATCGCGCTGGCCCGTGGCGGCGCGAGCGCTGGCACGATCACCGGCATGCTGATGAATGGCACACACAGCAACGCCCCTATCGCCGGGCAGCCCGTGACCGTGCAGGGCACGACGCGTGGGCAGGCGCGCGATCTCGCGACCACCACCACCGATGGCCAGGGACGCTTCTCCTTCGGTGGCCTCGCCGCCGACAACGCGACGATCTATGCGGTCTATACCCGCTTCCAGGGCGGATTGTATGCCTCCGGGCCGATCACGCTCGCGACAGCATCCAACCAACAGGCGATGGTCACCGCCTATGACGCCACCACCAGCGATGCCAACCTGCGCATCACCAACGTCGTGACGCTTATTCGCCAGCCCCGGCCTACTGTCGGGCTGATCGGCGTGGGCGAGTTCGTGACCTTCCACAACAGCGGCACCACCGCCTTCGTCGGCGGCACGGCCCCCGCCAACGGACTGCCGATGGGGCTATTGCGCTTCGCCCTGCCATCGGGTGCCACGAACCTAACCCCCGGCGTTGGCTTCATCGGCTCGCAGGTCATCCAGGTGGATACTGGCTTCGGCGCGACGGCCACCGTGCCCCCTGGCGATTCAGAGTTCGCCTTTGCCTTTGATATGTCCTATGCCAGCACACAGGCGCTCGTCTCCTACAAGGCGGAGTATCCCTCCGCTCAGGTTGCCGTGCTGGCGCCTCCCACCATGCTGGTGGAGGCGCGCGACTTCTCCGCCCGCGGCATCACCGACGCCTTTGGCAGCCGTTACCAGGTCTTCTGGGCCGCCAGCGTTCGCGCCAATGCCTCCGCGACGTTGCGGCTCTGGGATCTGCCGACGGCGGGTGAGCCAAGCAACCTCGATTTCCGCGCGTTGCTGGCGCTGGTGGCCGTGCTCGCGCTGCTGATCGTGGGCCTGCTGCTCCGCTATCTCAAGCGCGGAAATCTGGCCGCTCCCTCCCGTCTGGTCGCACTTGAAAATGCGGCCATTTCGGCAAATGCTCCCGCTCGCCAACGCACTGCCGCCGCTGGCCGCGCCGCTGGCCGCCAGACCGAGCATCAGGCGCTGCTCCGCGAGTTGTTGACGCTTGAGCGCGCCCGCGCCGCTGGCACGCTCGACCAGGCCACCTACCGCCAGCGTGAGGCGGAGACGCGCGCGGCCCTACGGGCGCTGCTTGCCGAGGAGGATCGCCCAGCCACGCCGACCGCCCCAGATGTCGCCGCGCCCGCGTCGGCGGATGTCGCGACCCCCCAGGCACGCACCATGAGCGGAGGTGGACGATGAGCGCGGGAGCCACGGTGGATATGGCAGCGCGGAGGGCAGCGGACGCGGCGTCTGAGACGCGGCCAGACCCGCCAGCGCCTCCGCTCGCCGTGGCGGTGGAGCGGCTGCGCAAGACCTTCGATCTGCGCCCAGTGCTGCGCGACGTGAGCTTCACGTTGCCCGCGGGGCGCTGTCTGGCGGTGCTCGGCCCCAACGGCGCGGGCAAGACCACCTTGCTGCGCATCCTGGCGACGCTGACAGCCGCATCCGCTGGCAGCGCCGAGGTCGCCGGGCTGGATGTGCGGCGTGATGCCCAGCGCGTGCGCCGCATGGTCGGCTACGTCGGCCACGTGCCGCTCCTCTATGAGGACCTGACCGTGCGCGAGAATCTGCTCTTTTTCGCCCGGATGTTTGGCCTGCGCGATGGCGCCGAGCGCGCGGATCGGCTGCTCGCGCGCATGGGCCTGCGCGCGCGTGCCCACGACCGCGCGCGGCTGCTCTCGCGCGGCCAGTCCCAGCGCGTCGCCCTGGCCCGCGGCATGCTGCACGATCCCCCCGTATTGCTGCTCGACGAGCCAGATACCGGGCTGGATGACGAGGCGCTGCTGCTGCTGGCCGAGCTGGTGCGCGAGCGCGCCACGGCGGGCCAGACGACCCTCCTGACCACCCACCAGCTCGAACGCGGGCTGGCCCTCAGTGATGAAGCACTGGTGCTGGTCGGTGGGCGTCTCGCCTATGCGGGCCTAGCGAGTGCGCTGACCGCCGCCATCGTGCGCGAGTGGTATGCCCGACCGCGGGCGACCAGGAGGGGCCGATGACCACGGCACGCGATGCCTGGGACCAACTCTGGGCCATCATCTGGAAAGATCTGCGCTGCGAGTTGCGCGGGCGACAGGTCTGGATGGCGATGGGCCTCTTCGCGCTGCTCTCGCTGGTGATCTTCAACTTCGCCTTCGACCTGCGCGTGGATAATCAGGTCGCCGTCGCACCCGGTGCGCTGTGGATCGCGTTCGTCTTCGCCAGTATGCTCGGCCTGGGGCGCACCGTCGCGGCGGAGCAGGAGCAAGGCGCGATGGACCGTCTGCTGCTCTGCCCAGTTGATCGGCAGGTGATCTTCCTGGCCAAGCTGGTCGGCAATCTCGTCTTCATCCTCGTGGTGGAGGGAGTGGCCGTGCCCGTCTTCGCCGCGATCTATAATCTGCCCGTGGTGACACCCGGCATCGTGCCCGTCATGCTGCTCGGCACGCTGGGTATCGCCACCATTGGCACGCTCTTCGCCGCCATCACGGCGAATACGCGGGCGCGCGAGCTGTTGTTGCCGCTGCTGGTCTTTCCACTGATCGTGCCAGTGATGATCGCCGCCGTGCGGGCGACGCAGGCGCTGCTGGCGCCGGTGAGCGGCGGGCCGCCGTGGCTCGGCCTGCTCGCGGCCTTCGATATCATCTTTCTCAGTATCACGGCGATCACCTTTCGCTACGTGGTCGAAGAATAGGCGGGGAAAGCGATGCGAAATCTGAGCCACAACCGGGCGCCAACTGCCGCGCTCCAACGGACGCGGGCGGCGCGGGCGCGCTGGCGCAGCGTGTGGGTGCCCTCTGCCCAGACGGCGCTGGCGCGCTGGCGCCAAGCCCTGGCACCATCTGCCCAGGCGGCTCTACGTCCGGTGCGCCGCTACGGCGAGTATGCGCTTGGCGGCGCGACAGCCATCACCATGCTGGTCGCTGTCTGGGCGGCCCTGGCCTACGCGCCAATTGATGCCACCCAGGGGCTTGCCTGGCGCATCTTCTACTTTCATGTGCCGGGCGCCTGGGTCGCCTACCTGGCGTTCTCCGTCGTCTTCGGCGCCAGCATCCTCTACCTCTGGCGCAAAGATGCGCGCTGGGATTGGCTCGCGCACGGTGCCGCGGAGATCGGCACCGTCTTCACGACGCTGACGCTCATCTCTGGCTCGCTCTGGGGGCGCCCGATCTGGGGCGCGTGGTGGACATGGGATCCGCGTCTCACCACGACGCTCATCCTGGAGTTTATTTTTATCGGCTATCTGCTGCTGCGGACGTACCTGGGCCGTGGCGCGAGCGGGGCGCGTGCCGCGGCGGTCGTGGGTATCCTCGGCTTCGTGGATGTCCCGATTAACTACCTCTCGACCACATGGTGGCGCACGCAGCATCCATCGCTGATGGTTACGACCGATAACGCCGGCCACCTGACCGGCCCGGCGCTCTTCGCGTTGTTCATCTCGCTGGCGGCGTTCACGCTGCTCTTTGGCTTTCTGCTGCTCCAGGCCTACCGGCTGGAGCGCCTACAAACGATGGCGCACCGCCTGCGCGCGCGTGTCGCGTCCGATGACTATCTGGATTAGGAGTGCTACCGATGCAGAATGCGTCATACGTCGTGGCGGCTTATGCCCTCATCTGGTTGGGCGTGCTCGCCTATGTGGGGTGGCTCGCGCTGCGCATGCGCGGCGTGCGCACCGAGCTAGAGACCGTGCGCGAGCTTGTCGAGGAGCGCGACGGAGAGGCCTTCCCCGACGAGCGCTAGGCGGCGGTGTTCCCCCGCGCGAAAAATCGTAAGGGGATTGACCGGGTGCGCCGAGCCGCGCCGTGCTACAATATGCGAGCGCTGTGCCTATTGCGGCTGCCAGGTGGCGGCACGGGAAACGGATAGATCGAGGAGAGAGTGGCATGCCAGAGAACTACGAGGTGATCTACACCCACCCAAGCGGGGCCACCGCGACCTTCATCCGCCAGGGTGGAGAGCTGGATGCCCTGGCAAAGGGACTGGATGCGGAACAATTCTGGGTCTTCAAGAACGTGAAGTCCCTGCTCGTCCGCAACGACGAAGGCGACCTGGCAGAGGCGCATCGGCTCATGGCGAGCGTCGGCTTCACGCCGCGCGTGCGCGAGCTGGTCGCGCCACAGCCCGCCCCCAGCACCGCGGAATTGCGCGAGGCGGCTTTCGCGAGCGCGGGCACCTATGTGCCCGAAGTCCAGACCGGCCCGCACATGCCCCCGCCC
>JADMIN010000151.1 GCA_015478575.1 Ktedonobacterales bacterium
GGTAATCGCGACGCTGTCGCGCGAGCGTCTCGTGGGCACCCAGACCCCCCAGATCTTCGCGCGCACGCGCCTGCTCGCGGCCCATCTGGCCACTGACCAGTTGGCCGATTTCGCTGATGATGCCGCGCTTGCCTACGCCGCTGGTATTCCGCTAGCCACCTACCCTGGCAGCCATGAGAATCTCCAGGTCACTACCCCCGACGATCTGCCCATCGTGAGCGCGTTGCTGCTGGCGCGCCAGGGCTAGCAGCGCACAACGTTTGAGCTAGTGGGCTTCCCGCGCTTTGCGCTGGAGATCATAGAGACGGGTGAGGGCCTCCAGCGGCGTCAACTCATCAATCGCCAGCGTTTTCAGTTCCTCAATCAACTCCTCAACGAGGGGGTCTGGCTCGCCCGCGAAGAGGGTCAACTGCCATGCCTGGGGCATGACCATCTCACGCATCGCCTTGCGCCGTCCGCGCGCGTCGCCCTTACGCTCCAGCTCCTCTAGCACCTCCTCTGCTCGACGCACCACTTGGCGCGGGATGCCCGCGAGCTGCGCGACGTGGATGCCATAGCTTTTGTCCGCCCCGCCCGGCACGATTTTGCGCAGAAAGATGACCTGTCCACCCTCTTCAGTCACCGCCACGTTGCAGGCGCGCACCCGCGGCAGCAGCCGCGCAAGCTCGACGAGCTCGTGGTAATGCGTGGCAAAGAGGGTCTTGGCCCCACACCGCTTGTTGTTATGCAGGTATTCGACAATGGCGCGGGCGATGGCCAGCCCATCATAGGTGCTCGTGCCCCGGCCAATCTCGTCGAGGATCACCAAACTGCGCGGCGTGGCGTGGTGCAGAATGTTGGCGGTTTCCACCATCTCCACCATAAAAGTGCTCTGGCCGGTAGCCAGGTCATCTTGCGCGCCGATGCGGGTGAAGATACGATCCACCAGCCCGATGCGCGCGGCCTCCGCCGGCACAAATGAGCCGATCTGCGCCAGCAGCGTGATGAGCGCCACCTGGCGCAAATAGGTGGACTTGCCCGCCATATTCGGGCCGGTCAGCAGCAAAATCTGCGCCTCGCCAGTGGCCAGTTGAGTATCATTGGGGACGAAAGGTGCCTCGTGCTGGCTGGCCTCGACGACGGGGTGGCGCCCCGCCACGATATGGATGCTGTCGCCGAGTTCTAGCTCAGGCCGACAGTAGTTCTGGCGCGCGGCCACCTCTGCCAGGGCTAGGAGCACATCGAGCGCCCCCACCGCTCGCGCCGTCCGTAGCGCGCGCTCGGCCCATTCCGCCGCGATCTCCGCCCGCAGCGCGGCAAAAAGCTCCTGCTCCAGCTTGACGCTCTTTTCCTGCGCGTTGAGGATCAGCGCCTCGTATTCCTTCAGCGCGGGCGTGATGAAGCGCTCGCCCGTGGTGAGGGTCTGTTTGCGGATATAGTCCTCGGGCACGCGCGTGAGCTGTGAGTTGGTCACTTCTAGGTAGTAGCCGAAGACCTTGTTGTAGCCGACCTTGAGGTTCGCGATGCCGCTGCGCTCGCGCTCCGTGCGCTCGAGGTTGGCCACCCACTGGCGGCCGTTGCGTGAGGCATCCAGCAGCGTATCCAGTTCAGCGGAGTAGCCAGGGCGGATGATGCCGCCATCCGCCTGCGTCGCGGGCGGCTCGTCTACCAGCGCCCGCTCGATCACCGTTCGGAGTTCTGGCAACGGGCGAATGGCCACCAGCGCCTCAGCAAGGCCGCCCGCCGCTTCTGGGTGCGCGGCGAGTGTGGCGACCTCTTCGACCGCATGCAGGCCCCCGGCCAGCGCGGCCACGTCACGCGGCGTCGCCAGCCGCTGCACCACGCGATTGAGCAGCCGTTCAAGATCACCCACGCGCGCGAGCACAGGCCAGAGCCGTGCCCGCAGCGCGACATCCGCGATGCCGGCGGCCACGGCCTCCTGACGCTGGCGCAGGCGATCGAGGTCGAGCAGCGGCTCACCCAGCCAGCGACGCAGCAGCCGCCCGCCCATCGGTGTGCGCGTGGCATCGAGCACCCAGAGCAACGACCCTTTCACGCTCCCGCCGCGTCCACTCTCGAAGATTTCAAGGTTGCGTCGGGTGTGGGCATCGAGCACCATGAAGCCGCTGGTGCTGTAGGTCTCCAGCGCGGTGAATTGGGCGAGGGCATCGCGTTGCGTCTCACGCAGATAGGCGACCACCGCGCCCGCCGCGCGCACCGCCAGCGGCAGGTGCTCGCAGCCATAGGCCTCCAGCGTCGCGACGCCGAAATGCGCCAGCAGCCGCTCACGCGCGACCTCCTCACGGAAGGCCCGCGGCTCGTACGGCGTGATCACCGTCTCCAACCCCATATCCAGCGCGGTCATGTGCCCGGCCAGCCCCTGGCCCTCAGCTCCAGACCCGCTTCCCACATGCGGAGCGCCCACCCGCCGCGCTTGCCCCTCTGGGCGTGCCTCCACATCCTCATCCGCGGCAAGAGGCGAGAGCGCCTCGCCTCGGCGCAGCGGGCGCGGCGCGGGCGCGGCCTCTACCAGCACCTCCGCGGGCCGTACGCGCGCCAGCTCATGCAGCAGCGCGGCCTCCGGCTCGGCGGCGCTCACCTGCGTACAAGCCAACTCACCGGTCGTCACGTCGGCATAGGCAATGCCCACCGCGTCACGTCCCAGCACCGCCGCGGCGAGATAGTTATTGCGCTTGGCGGTGAGCATCGCGGGATCCACCACCGTGCCTGGCGTCACCACGCGCACGACCTCGCGCTCCACCAGCCCCTTTGAGAGCGCGGGATCGCTCACCTGATCACAGACGGCGACGCGATGGCCCCCAGCAATCAGCCGTGCGATGTAGCCTTCGGCGGCGTGGTGGGGCACGCCAGCCATCGGCGTGCGCTCGCCCCGGCCCCAATCTCGGCGCGTGAGGGTGAGTTCTAGTTCACGGGCGACCAGCTCGGCATCGCCATCGAACAACTCATAGAAATCGCCCATGCGGAAGAAGAGGATGGCCTCGGGATACTGCCGCTTGACGCTGAGATACTGTAGCCGGACGGGGCTATGTTCCTGGAGTGACTCCTCCTGGTTGGGCGGCTCTGGCTCGAACATCTGCACAGTGGACCTCTGATGCGTGACGCATGGGCGCATACTTATCGCCTAGACGCATTGTCGTATATAGGGACGGTTCAGACAAGCGGGAGGGACAGGCGGGGTGCGATTTCCTGACGGCGTGCGGGTGATGGCTGGCCGCGGCATGGGCACGAACGCTCAATCGCCCGACAGTGGTCTCTTGGCGTGCGTCGTGTGGTACGATGATGATCGCCCTATCGGTGACCGTCGCGCTTCCGCGCCCTGGCACTGCGCCTCCCCAGGAGAGAGCGGTCGGCTGACGAGCGAAGAGTACACCATGATGACGTCCAAGTGACGACGACCGAATGACGACGACCGAGCCGCGAGATCGGAAGCCCGCTAGCGAGATCGCGGCGGCGGAGAAAGAGCAGGCCAATGCGCTCCCCAGAAGACGCATGCGCGTGACACCACATCCTCCCATCATACCTGAGGAGAATACGTCACCCGTCGGTGGGCCGCCCGATCTGACCGACCGCGGCACGCTGCGGCGGCTGCTGGCGCGCCACGGCCTCCATCCCAACAAATCCTTTGGCCAGCACTTGCTCGTGAGTCGCACGGCGCTCGATGCTGTGCTGGAGGCCGCGGACCTCGCGCCGGATGATGAGGCGCTAGAGGTCGGAGCCGGAACGGGGGTACTGACCGTGCGCTTGGCCGCGCGCGTGCGGCGGGTAGTGGCCGTTGAGCTGGACCGCGCCATACTGCCGGTGCTGCGCGAGACGACCGCGCCCTTCGCCAACGTCGAGATTCTCGCGCGCAACCTGTTGTCTGTCGCGCCGGTGGACGTCTTTGGCACCGCGCCGTACAAGCTGGTGGCGAACCTGCCGTACTACATCACCTCGCTTACCTTGCGCCACTTTCTGGAGGCGCCTAATCCCCCGCGCTTGCTGGTTGTGATGGTACAGCGCGAAGTGGCGGAGCGTATCGTCGCGCCGGCTGGTGGACTGAGCCTGCTCGGCCTCAGCGTCCAATTCTATGGGCACCCGGCGGTTGTGGCGCACGTGCCTGCCGACGCCTTCTTCCCACCACCACGGGTCGAATCCGCCATCGTCCGCATTGACCTTTCCTCCCAGCCACCGCTCACAGGCGACGCGCGCGAGCGCTTCTTCGGCATCGCGCACGCCGGCTTCGCCGAGAAGCGCAAGCAACTGCACAACAATCTGGAGCGTCACCTTGGCGCGTCCCGTGAGACGGTCGCCCGCTGGCTCGCCACCGCGGACATTGCTCCTACCCGTCGCGCCCAGACGCTCTCACTGGGAGAGTGGCTGGCGCTGACCCGCGCCGTTCTCGCCGACGCCGGAGAGGGCACGTAGGTCGTCCGCCACACATGCGGCTTATGCCTAGCGCTTCCTCTCCTGGGTGTCCGCTGTGGTGGCCCCTTCTGGGGGGAGGGTATACGGGAGCCTGACGCGGGGACTATCATCGGCAATGGGGCCACTCTGCCGCTGGACACGCCCCGCTTCAGGCGCGCAACGAGAGCGGATGAGGGCAACCGGGAGGAGACCGCCTCCCTGTCGGCAAGGAGGTCGTGTGCGCCGCGTTTCACCCACGGAGGTCGCTGGCATCTTGCCGCCGAACGACGCGCCAGAGGAGATCGAGCCGGGGCTTTGGCACCTCCCCCTGCCGCTGCCTTTTGCCTTGCGCTCAGTCAACGTCTATCTCATCGAGGAAGGTCCCGGCCAGCGCTTCTTGATAGATAGCGGCCTGGGGCTACCCGCGGATGACGCGGCCTTGCGCGCGGGGCTGGCCTGTGCCGGTCTCACGCTCGCGGACCTTTCCGCACTGGTGCTGACGCATGCGCACCCAGATCACATCGGCCTCTCCGGCCCCATCCATACGGCATCGCACGCGCCGGTCTATATGCTCGCCGGCGAGGATGAGCGGATGTATCGTGTCTGGGGCGAGGGGGGAGCCGCCGCCTTCGCCGTGGTCGAGCGCATGTACGCCGAAAATGGGCTGCCAGCAGAGCACCAGCGGAGCGCGCGCGATGGCAATGGCGCGGTGCGGCGGATGCCGCGGCTGCCCCCTTCTGAAGCGATCGTCCTCCTCCAGCATGGTGAGGACCTGCCCCTCGGTGCGCATACCTATCACGCCATCTGGACCCCTGGTCATTCCGATCACCACCTCTGCCTGTTGCGTGACGATGGCCTGTTCCTAGCTGGCGACCACGTTCTTCCAGGCATCACCCCCAATATCGGCTTCTATCCCCAGGCACGGCCTGACCCACTCGGCGATTACCTGGCCTCGCTGGAGCGCATGGTGGATTTGCCCGTGCGGCTCGCGCTCCCTGGTCATGGGCGCCCGTTCGCGGACCTAGCAGGGCGGGCGCGGGCCATCCAAGCCCATCACGCGGAGCGGAGCGCGCGCCTGCTGGAGATTCTGGCGGCGCATGAGAGAGGCATGGCGGCTGGCGCCATCGCGGGTGTGCTCTTTGGTGCGCGGCTGCGCTCTGGAGATGATTGGCGCTTCGCGCTCGCCGAGACGCTCGCCCACCTGGAATATTTGCGCGTGCATGGGCGGGCGCGCCGCCACGAGCGCCAGGACGGCGTCCGCTATCGGCTGGAGGGCGCCGCGGACGTGCGGTCGGGCATCGGCGCATCATAGCGCCTGGTAGTCTCTCGCGTATACTATTCCACATGCTGGAGGGCGGAAAACGCGCTCAGCGCTCGCGCGAGGGCTAACTCAGGACATACCGCTAGGAATGAAGTACCGTGGCGGGAGCGGCGGCGCCGACATGCGCCACCTGAGACGCACGACGGCGCCGGATGCGGCTGACGTCCCATGTAGACTGGGCCGAGGGCCACTCACTCGACAATTCTAGGCATCCATTCACCCTATATATCCCCCAAAAGGGGTATGATCGCTTGTCGCGGACCCAGGCACGTGCTATAGTCGTGCGTGGCATCGCATGAGATGCGTTGCCATAGGCACAAGATCCGCCATAAATTAACAGTAGAGTTGCCAGTGAGTGAAGGCGCCACGGCGCCCTCACCGGCGAGGAGGAAACAAAGATGCCAGTTGGTAGACAAGACCTCATCAAGCGCGTGGCGACCAAGTCGAACAAGAGCGTCAAGGAAAGCACAGTGTTCGTGAATGCGACGCTTGAGGCGATCCGCGAGGCACTGGAGACTGGTGAGTCTGTGCGCCTGGTTGGCTTCGGCGTATTTTCGGTCAGGGATACGGCCGCAAGCGTGCGTGTCAATCCGCAGACTCGTGAGAAGATTCAGGTTCCCGCCCGCAAGCGCGTGAAGTTCACCGCGGGCAAGGAACTCAACGATTCCGTGGCGGCAGTGAAGAGCACCGCGGCGAAGCAAAAGTAAGACCCCCACTCTGGCGGATGCCTATGCACGAGAGCCGACAGCCTGTAGGTTGTCGGCTCTCGTGTGGTGCTTGTTACGTTCTTGTGCTGGCCCCCAGATAGTGTCCACTGAAGTGTGTAAAAGGCAGAGCGAGGGTTGACGAGATCGGCC
>JADMIN010000152.1 GCA_015478575.1 Ktedonobacterales bacterium
CTCACACACGACGCCATCACGGACAAGGCCCCCCGACTCCGCCACGACACGCTCCGCCACGATACCAGGAGGTGGGGCGATAGGGAGCGGTCACCTGAACGGGCTAGCCAGGAATGGCGCGCCATGATACCATAGGCACCGGATATGGCCATAGGATCTATGGGAGGAGCACGCTGGTGCAACAGGTTGTTACGCAATTATTGTCGCTTCTCAGTCAGGTGCCGGCCCCGCTGGTCTACCTTATCGCCGCGCTCTGGGTAGGGCTAGAGAGCGCGGGCATCGGGCTGCCGATTGAGCCAATGATGCTCTTCGTTGGCTCGCTCGCCGCCCAGAGAACCATCAACCTGCCCCTCGCGATCCTCGTGCTCGCGACCGGCTGCCTCGTCTTCGCCAGCCTGGCCTATCTGATCGGCATGCGCGCGGGGACGGCGACTATCGCCCAAGTGGGCCGGTTCGTCGGGCTGACGAAAGTGCGCGCGGACCACATCGAGTTGTGGCTACGCGAACGCGGGGCGCTCGGTGTCTTTGGTGCCCGGCTTACGCCGATCGTGCGCACGTTTGGCTCCTTCGTCATGGGGGCGGCGGATATTCCCGCGCGCACCTTCGCCCTCGGCACATTTGCCGGCGCGCTGGTCTACTGCGGCGCTTGGACCATCGGTGGCTACGTGCTGGGCGAGCGCTACAAAGCCGTACTGGGCGCCTTCGATCGCTACAAGGGTCTGGGCCTCTTGGGGCTGGTAGTCATCATCGTGGCGGTCGCCCTGGCCCATCATTTCTGGGGGCGCCTCTCGCTGAAGCGCATGGCGCACTACTTTTCCCATCACCAAAGCAAGCGCAAAACACCCATCATGCCCAGCTCACACCCGGTATAGGCGACCACACCGCGCTTCCCACTTCTCCCGATCAAGGGCGCGGACCGCGATGGATATGCTATAGTGCCTGCGATTGCGCCAGCGGCGACCTCTCGCCGCCCGGCCGGATAGTAAGCGAAGCGGAGCGAATGCGCATATGGCAATGGATGACCTACAGGCGAGCACCAGCGGTGAGGCGCGGCGGTACGACGTGATCGTCGTCGGGGGCGGGCCAGCGGGACTCAGCGCGGCGGAGACCGCGGCGGAGGGCGGCGCGCGGGTGGCCGTGCTCGAGCGCCAGAAAGAGATCGGCTACCCCGTCCACACCAGCGGCGGCACCTGGATCAGCGACATGCGCGCCCTGGGGATCCCCACCGACCTCTTCTATCCGATACGCAAGGTCATCTTTCTCTCGCCACGGCGCCAAGTGCAATTCGACTACGCCGAGCCGGTGTGCTGCGTCCTCGATGTGCGCGGCCTCTATCAGCATCTCGCCGGTCGGGCGGTGGCCGCGGGCGCGGAGGTGCATCCCAACACACCCGTCGAAGGGCCGATCTTGGAGGATGGGCGGGTCGTTGGCGTCATCGCCAAGGACCATCGCAACCGCGCGGGCGAGTGGCGCGCGCCCGTCGTTGTGGACGCGAGCGGCTTCTCGAGCACCATCATCACCCGCGCTGGCGTGCGCACCGGTTTCCGGCGCTACGGCTTTGGCGCCGAGTATGACCTCTACGCGCCCAACTATGATCCCAACAGCCTCTATCTCATCATGGGCAGTCAGGTCGCGCCCTCTGGCTATGCCTGGGCCTTCCCCCGTGGCAAGGGCCGCGTGCGGCTGGGGGTGGGCGTGCTGCGGCCAGATGTGGATGCGGATGCCCGCGAGTATCTGGATGCGTTCACAGAGCGACTGCCATCGCTGGCGCCCGCCTTCGTCGGCGCCAGCCCCATCGAATACCACACCGGACTTTTCCCATCCGAAGGGGTCGTCCCCCGCTTCGTGGAAAGCGGCCTAATCGCCACGGGCGATGCCGCCGGCCATGGCTCGACGCTCGTCGGCGAGGGCATCCGCTTCGCCATCTACAGCGGGCGCATGGCCGGCACCGTCGCGGGAGAAGCCGTGCGCGCGGGCGACCCCTCGGCGGCGTTCCTAGCGCGCTATGACCGCCAGTGGCGTGCGCGCTTTGGCCGCGAGATGGAGATCTCCTACATCGTGAACCAGCGCATCGCCAACTGGAGTGATACCCAGTGGGATGAGGGCATCGAGCTGCTCCGTCGCCTCTCTCCTGGCCAGGCGGCTGAACTTCTACGTGGTGATTACAGCGTCGCGCTGCTGCTCGGTGTGCTGCGACGCAATCCCAAACTGCTTCGGAGCGGCGCGAAGAAATTCTTCGATCTCGCGCTGGAGCGCCTGGGCCGCGCCGCTCCCGTCACCGAGGCCGAGGTGCTGACGCCAAACGCCTGATCCCCCTCGCGCCCCCGCCGTTCGCCCGCGCCGCTTGACGGCGCCCAACACGGCGCGGTAGACTGACGTGCGACAGACCATCGCAACGATCGGGACCAGTAGGTGGCAGCCGCCGCATCCAGCGAGCCGGGCGGGTGTGAGCCGGCGCGGGCGCGCCACCGAACCGACCCGTGAGCCGCGGGCGAGAACCCCAGGGCAGCGAATGCCGCCGACTGGGTGAAGCCCGCCGGAAGCCTCCCGTTATCATGGGGCGCCGTGTAGGGGCCGCGCGGCCCCCACACGGGCTGAGACGCCGCTCCTCATCGAGCGCGCGAGAGGTGGTACCGCGGGTGCGATGTGCCCGCCCTCTGACCGCAAGGGTCGAGGGTGGGCTTTTTTCTTGGGCGCGTGTGGCGCGTGGGGGCGAGATCGGACGAGATCGGACGCGGCCCCGGCGCCGCGATGGAGGAGCAGCAAGCATGGCGGACGCATCGAAAGGGCAATCGCGGGAAGGCACAGCGCGGGAAGGCACATCTGAGCAGACGGCCAGCCAGGGCAAGGGAGCGCAAGGGATCGCCAGCCGCGAGGACTTCGCGCAATGGTATCTCGATCTGGTCTACAAGACCGGTCTCGCGGACGAATCGCCGGTGCGGGGGTGCATGGTCATCCGCCCCTACGGCTACGCGCTCTGGGAGCATATGGTACGCTTGTTGGATGAACGGATCAAAGCGACAGGACATGAGAACGTCTACTTCCCCCTCTTCATCCCCCGGAGCTTCATGGAACGTGAAGCCGAGCACATCGAGGGTTTCGCGCCGGAGGTCGCTGTCGTCACCCATGCCGGCGGCGAAGAACTAGCCGAGCCACTCATCGTGCGCCCGACCTCCGAGACCATCATCGGTCACATGTATGCGCAGTGGGTCCACAGCTATCGCGACCTGCCGCTGCTCTACAACCAGTGGGCCAACGTGGTGCGCTGGGAGAAGCGTACGCGCCCCTTCCTGCGCACCACCGAATTCCTCTGGCAAGAGGGGCACACCGTCCACCGCACGGAGGAGGAGGCCGAAGACGAAACGATGCTCATCCTTCAGCGGGTGTATCAGGACTTTCTCGAAAAAGAACTGGCCATTCCGGTCATCGCTGGGCGCAAGTCCGAGGGCGAGAAGTTCGCGGGCGCCTTGCGCACCTATTCGCTCGAGGCGATGATGGGGGATGGGCGGGCGCTGCAATGTGCCACCTCGCATAATCTGGGGCAAAACTTCGCCCACAGTTTCAATATCACCTTCCAAGACGCCGATGGCGAGGTCAAGCACGCCTGGACCACCAGTTGGGGCGCCAGCACGCGCATGATCGGCGGCCTCATCATGACCCACGGCGACGACTCCGGCCTGCGTATGCCGCCCCGCGTCGCGCCCATCCAGGCGATCATCGTGCCCATCTGGCGCAAAGAGACCGAGCGCGAGGCGGTGGCCGCGCTCGTCACCGAGGTCGAGGGCGCGCTCCGCGCGCAAGGCGTGCGCGTGCGCGCCGACTGGCGCGAAGAGCGTCCGGGCTTTAAATACAATGATTGGGAACTGCGTGGCGTGCCCATTCGTATAGAAATTGGGCCGCGCGATGCCCAGCAGGGACAGGTCGTGCTGGTGCCTCGCACCGACCGCGCGGCCAAGCAAATGATCAGCAAAGATGCGGTGGTCCAGAGTGTGCGAAAGCTGCTCGATGACATTCAGCGCATGCTCTACGATCAAGCGCTGGCATTCCGTCAGCGCCGAACCTATCAGGCAACCAGCTTTGACGAGCTGCGCGCGCTGATGGCCGACCGGGCGCGGCTGGGCTTCGTCGAGGGCTGGTGGTGCGGCGACGCGGCCTGTGAGGCCACGATCAAGGCCGAGACGCAGGCGACGCTCCGCTGCCTGCCGCTGGCGCAACCCACTGGCTCCGGCGCCTGCGTGGGGTGTGGCCGACCGGGGACCGCGTGGGGGGTCTTTGCCAAGGCCTACTAGCCCGATTGGGCCTGGGTACTCGTCTGAGAGGCCCTGGGAGGCCCATACTCTAGGCGCATGAGCGTGGCGCCTGTTATGATGTCGCAGGCCCCTCATCTCCAAGCGAGCGCGCAACAGATGGACGCGGGCGCACAGCAGATGGTAAGGGCCGACACGATATCTCCGGCGGGGCTGGAGGAGAGTGGATGAGATGAAGATAGTCATTCTGGGCTGTGGCCGCGTTGGTGCGACGCTCGCCACCCTGATGAGCGCCGAAGGGCACGAGATCACCATCATTGATCAGAACAATGATGCGTTCAGTCGGCTCGGCAAGGAATTCCAAGGCGAGACGGTGATCGGTGATGGCACCGATGAAGACATCTTGCGGCGCGCGGGATTAGAAGATGCGGGCGCTTTCGCCGCGGTGACCAATGGCGATAACCGCAACATTATGGCGGCGCAGGTCGCCAAACACATCTTCGGCGTCCGCAAGGTCATCTGCCGCATCTACGATCCGATCCGGCAAGAGACCTACAACACGCTGGGGCTGGAGAGCATCTCACCGACCATTGTGGGCGCCAAGCTCATGCGTGACGCACTGACCAATCCCAGCATGCGCACCACCTCGGCGACACAATCGCTCGCCGAAGGCAGAAGCGTGCCGCTGACCCCCCTTCCGCGGGAGCGCGGCGGCGCCCTCACGACCGGTCGCTGATGGCCCACGTCGGCCATTCAGTCGAGCACGTTCTTTAAACGGAAAATCAGGAACGACCATGTATATCCTCATTGGCGGCGGCGGGCAGGTGGGCTATTACCTCACCAAAGGGCTGCTGCGACAGGGGCACGAGGTGGTGCTGCTTGAGAAAGATACCCACCGCACCGCTCAACTTGCCGAGGAGCTTGACTCCGCGGTGGGTCGCGGCGATGCCTGCGAGGCACGGGTACTGGAGGAGTATGGGTGCGGGCGCGCGGATATGGTCATCGCCGTGACAGGTGATGATGAGGATAATCTGGTCATCTGCCAAATGGCCAAGGCACGCTTCAACGTCAACTTCACCATCGCCCGCGTCAACAATCCCCGCAATGACTCGCTCTTCCGCCGGCTGGGCATTGATCTCACCATCAGTCCGACGCAGTCCATCCTGCATATGATCGAGGCACAGTTGCCGCATCACACCCTTGTGCCCCTCCTGACACTCACACGGGCGGGGCTGGGGCTGGTGGAGCTGACCGTGCCGCCAGATTCACGAGGCGCGGGGCAGGCCATCCATGCCCTGAATCTGCCCCAGTCCGTGAACATCGCGCTGATCGTGCGCGGTGAGCAGAACATCACGCCCACCGGCGACACCATCATCGAGCCGGAAGATCACATCTTCGCGCTCGTCACCGCTGAGGGCGAGCGGGTGCTACGCGAGACCGTGCTCAATGAAGTGGTGACTCCCGCCAGCTAGCGCGTGGCCACCAGCGACATGCCAGGCGACACCACACACCAGGCTAGAGCAATTTCAGCCGCGTAAATGCCGTGTCAATGTGGGCGAGATAGGCCTGTGGATCGGCGAGGGCATCCAGTTCGGCGGCGGTGATCTGTGCCATCACGTCGGCATCAGCCCGCAGCATGCCCAGCAGACCCGCACCGGCATCCTCGCCACGCCACACCTTCCGCGCATTGCGCTGCACCAGCTTGTACGCCTCCTGCCGATCCATCCCCTTCTCTACCAGCGCCAGCAGGATCCGTGAGGAATAGATGAGGCCACGTGTCAGGTCGAGGTTATGCCGCATACGCCGCTCATCCACCTCCAGCCCAGCCATGATCTCGCCAAAGAGCCAGAGCATGTAGTGCAGTGCCGCGCAAGCGTCTGGCAAGATGATCCGCTCAGCGGAGGAATGGCTAATATCACGCTCATGCCAGAGGGCCACGTTCTCCATCGCCGCCAGCGCATAGCCCCGCAACACTCGCGCCAGCCCACAGACGCGCTCACATTTCTCTGGATTGCGCTTGTGCGGCATGGCCGATGAGCCTTGTTGCCGCGCGCCAAAAGGCTCAAAGGCCTCATTGACCTCGGTCCGCTGGAGGTGGCGGATCTCTTGCGCCATCAGCTCCAGCGAGGAGCCGATGAGGGCCAGCGTCGTGACGAAATGCGCATGCCGGTCGCGCGGCACGATCTGCGTCGAGACAGCCGCGGGCCGCAGCCCCAACTCGGCGCAGACAGACTCTTCGATGCTCGGCGGCACCGTCGCATGCGTCCCGACCGCGCCAGAGATGGCCCCCACGGCGATATCGT